>DCGL01000105.1 GCA_002314565.1 Clostridiales bacterium UBA1779 | reverse complement strand
TAATGGGTGACCTCCTACTCGATTTCAATTAACCGTTTCCGGATAGTATCTGAAATGTGCTACGATGCCCATATATTTCATATCGTTTCCTTCGTGAGCACGGGTCACGTTATTACCGTGATGAATAAGATAGGGTATGCCCTGGCTGTTGCGCTTGTCTGAGCAGATTGCTATGTGACCGTCGAAGATTACTATGTCGCCCGGCATCCAGTCTTCCGGGTCGGTGAAAGAAACCGTCAGCTCTTCGGCGTGTCTCTGAAAGAAAACCAGCAGATTTCTTACGCGTCTGAAGTCGATATTCGAATCGGCGTGGTCTGGATAAAGCTCTTTGTTTGCTTTTATATCCGCATCTACCATATCCTTGAGGCAGTATCCGGCAGCCTCGAAGGCATGCCAGATTACGTCCGTGCAGACTCCTTCTCCCTCATCCGGATATCCGCCGGCGTAATATCCGCTGACGTATTCGGGGTCGGTTGCGATATAGGCTCTGGCTCCTTCTACCATATCCGTAAAATCGTCGGTACCGTCGCCGTCGGCGTCATACGGGCTTGTCAGATCGTCAAATCCGAAGTCCGCGGCGTAGTGAACTCTTGTGTTGTCCGTTATTTTGTATGCCGCAAAACAAGCTGAAAGAACGACAGCTGAAAGAAGCAGAAAAATCAGCAGAATTTTATATTTCCCGGCAGGTTTTTTAATCGTAATATCCATCATAAAAATCCGTTTTACGCAAATAAAATAAATAATAATTTTACATTGTTCACACTTTTGATATGTGCAAAACTGTGGAAAAAGCTGTGGTAACTGTGCAAAACTCGCAGGAATTTAGATAAAAAGCGGAAATTTCAGGGCTTTTTGAGGAAAAAAGCATTTTAAAGCTCACTGAAAAACCGCATTTCGGCCTGTGGAAAACTCCTTTTAGTCTATGGAAAAAATGTTTACAAACAGTTAGCAAAAGTAATATAAAGGGGAGCAGAATTTACAAAATGTTCTTGATTGAATTCTGTCAGAGCGAGCAGATGAGCAGCTCAATCGGGACGTAATCCCGCGCCCCGTTTTTGATTCCGGCATCGGCTTTTCTTGCAAGTTCAAGCGCGGTTTTAAGCCTTTCGCGGCTGAGACTTTCAAGCGCCGTCATATATCTTGAAAGAGGATACGGCTTGATTTTCGTCGCTGCACTTATCTGTTCTGCCGACATTCCGGCGCGTCTGCAGGTGTCGACAGCGTACATATCACAGATTGCTCTGCTGATTTCACCCATAACCATCGTGGGCTCCTGCTTCTGCGTCTTGACGTAGGAAAGAACGTCAAGAGCCAGGCGGTGATTGCCGGCAACGATAGCGTTTGACAGGGCAAAGGAGTCAAATTCGGTGACGGAGCACCCTGCGGTTTTAATATCGTCGACCGTCACACGGTCTCCGCCGTGCGAGAGAACGTAACAGGCGATTTTGTCGATTTCCGATGCAAGCCTGAACATATCCGAACCGCAGTAGCTTACGCAGAACGCACATTCACGGGCATCGGCAAGCAGATTGTATATGCCGAAGTGCTTTGAAACCCAGCCGTTGAGCCGGGCTCCGCTGACCCTGTCAAAAACAACGGGAACCGCTGCTTCAGACAGCTTTTTGAACAGGGAAGAGGGCTTTTTCGGCAGAATTCCGGGGTCAAAACCGTCAGACGGAAGGCTTAAGAGGACTATCGTATAACCGTCGTCGTCAACGTCGGAGATTATGTCGATAAGGCTTGTCACCTCAGCCGGCCTTAAGTCAGAAAAATTCAGAGAAAGTGCAACGAGTCTGAAAGCGCCGAACATCGGGGGAGCCGCGATGGCCGAGATTACGGACTCCTCACTGTAATCGGCAGAACCGATATAGGCAAAGTCAAAGGAAGGGTCGCCGGGGACCGATGCTTTGGCTGCCTCAATTGCCGCATGCTTTAGGTAATCTTCGTCGCCGAAGAAGAAATATTTATGCGGCGTTTTGTCATCAATTCCGAACTTTATTTTTTTTCTGAAATCCGAATCGGTAATAATATCGAACATAATGCAAGTACCTGAAATTTATAAATTTTCTACCTTATTATACCTTAATCGAAGCGTAAAATCAATAATATTTGTTGACTAAACCAATTAAATTGTATATAATTATTGCAAATATCAAATAAGGAGAACTTGGATATGTCAAAAAAAATACTCAGTCTTTTTCTCGCAATTCTGTGTCTTGCATCAGTACTCGTTTCCTGTGCCGATAACGGAGCAAATGAAGGAACGACTCCCATAACGGAAGCAGGAGTTGAATCCGGAAATGCAGCCGCAACCGAAGCCGTTACCGAGGCTGAAACAGTTCCCGCAAATCTCGCAGACAATCTTCCCGAAAGTAAGAATTTCAACGATGAATTCGTTATTCTGTCAAGAAAAAGCACGATGTACGAGCTTGAATCCCAGGAAACCACCGGCGATATCGTTGCCGACGGAGTCACTGCCAGAAATCAGGCCGTTGAAGAGCGTTTCGGCGTAACGATTACCGTCGTCGGAACTCCCGGTGAGTGGGGTGACAGAGACGCCTATATTGCTCTCGTAAAATCATCGGTTGCATCGGGAAAGAGCGACTACGACCTGATGTCAACGCATTCTGCATACATTGTAAACCTCGGTCTTGCCGGACTTTCATACAATATGAACGAACTGTCTCAGATTGACTTTTCAAAAAAGTGGTGGAGTGAATTTTATGCCGAGAACGTCGAAATCAACGGTATGGTTTTCTCAGCCGTCGGTGATATCGACTATACTCTGTATGAGTTTATGATGGCTCTCTTCGTAAACAAGAAAATTGCCGGAGACTACGGTGTAACCGATCTCTACGATACCGTAAAAGACGGCTCATGGACCTTCGAGAGAATGATGCAGAACGTAAAGAAGGTCTCATACGATGCAAACGGAAATCAGACTGCAGATCAGGGCGATATCTTCGGCTTCGGTCTCGGCGGACATACCGGCAGAATGTGTGCAACAGTCTGGGATACACAGATGACTGTCAAGAACGCAGAAGGAGTTCAGACTCTGAACCTTCCGAACGAAAAGTATCTTGACGTTTACAACACTATATACCATGCCGTATACGATAACACACAGAACGTTCTTTTCATAAACGATAACAGTAAAATCATCAACGAATTTGCCGAGCAGCGTCTGCTTTACCTCTCAGAGGCCATCGGTTCCACAAAGAAATTCAAGAATATGACGGATGAATATGCCATTATTCCTTTTCCTAAGTATAATGCAGACCAGAAGACGTACATATCAAGCTCACGTGACTATATGAGTGCAATTGCCGTTCCTTCAAGCATTGACAATCCAGAAATGGTCGGAACCGTTGTCGAAGCTATGTGTATGTACGGATACAAGAAGATTACCCCCGAATATTATGACGTAACACTCAAGTTCAAATACGTCAGCGATGCGGACGGTGTCGAAATGCTCGACATTATCAGAGATAACGTAAGACATGACTTCGCCATGACGTTTACAAACTCACTCAATCTGATGTATTCAATTATGGGTGACAACCTCAGAAACGGAGCTGCCGACTTAACCAGCACACTCAGCGGAAACGTCAAATCCTGGAAAAAGCAGATCAGCGCAATTTATGATACTTACGCTTCACTGAAAAAATAAAAAAAGCAGCTAAACTGCTGTACGAAAATCTAGGCGATGTTAAAAAAGTCATCGACTTTTTTAACAGGCTCCGGCAAATTGCCCCTCGGCGGCAAACCGCGCCGCCGTTTTGCCCTAAAGTACTCAATTTAATAATAAAATCCCGGCAAAATCGG
>DCGL01000120.1 GCA_002314565.1 Clostridiales bacterium UBA1779 | reverse complement strand
CGTGAGCTCCGGCTCGGTTATCGGTTCTTCTGCCGAAACTCAGCTTGTGGACTCCTCATCCTCAGAACCCGTATCATCTTCAGCGGAAACGACTGAAGCCGCGACCGAAGCCGAAACCACACAGGAAAAGGAAAGCAACGTTATTACCGTGACCAAAACCTTTGACGCATACCGATTCATATATGCAATAAGCAAGCCTGCAGTCAACAACAATTACAATACGTCCAAAACGACCGGTTCAAAAAATCCGATTCATCTGCAGACGCTGAGCTGGAGTTCCCAGTACAAATACGCCAAGGCCTTCAACTTCAGTGAAGAACGCGCCGTAACCTTTGATGACAACGGAAGAATGCGAGTCATCAATATGTCCGGCGTTTCAAAAGTTGAATTGAATTACAATTATTTCGATTACGGAATACAATACTACGTCACTGAATATTATACCGAGCCCTTCTTCAAGGATGAACGCTCGATAGGTCATTATTACTTCGACAACGGCCTGCTGCGCACGAGAAAGGTTTCAATTCTCGACTATATGCCGACTATGTATTATTCCGAATGCGAGGTTCTGGTTGACCCGAACGGAAAAGAATATGAGATTCCCGCAGGATTTTCCCTTGTGTCTTATGCAGACGGTATTCTGATTCTTGAGAGAAACGGTCTGTACGGCTGCTATCACAAGGACGGATACTGGGTTGCACAGCCGATTTATTCCGGCGCCGCACCGTATATCGAAGGTCTCTGCGTTCTGACACTTTCAGACGGGACCCAGGGCATGATAGACAGCGAAGGCAACATAGTAATTCCGTTTACTTATTCATCAATCACCAATGCTTCCTCCGGAGTCATCGCCTGCTACAGGCCCGAGGACGGATGGACTCTGTACGCAAAAATGACAAAATAAGTTGGAAAAAATGAGTTTTAAAGCAGTTCTCAGGCTCACTCTCAGACGGGAATGCCTGGCAGATCCCGAAGAGGAGCGCACAGCCATCGAAAAACAGAATACCCAGGGCATTTATGAAGCCGACGTTTCCGTTAAATGCGGTATGGTCAATATAGAATACGCTGAACCGAGTCTGGGAAAATGCAGAATCAGTTTCCCGAAGGATGACCCCGGTATTGTCACTCTGCACCAGGAATTTCCCGGCAGTCATGACAGTCTTACTCTCGTAGTTGAAGAGGGGCAGCGTCACATAAGTATTAACCGCAACGACGGTGACAGTCTTGAAATCACGACAGACTGCCGTTCCCTGCAGAACACGATACTGAAAAACGGCAAAATGCGGCTTGCGTACAATTCCGAGCTTCACGGCTTCAGAGTTGAAAAGGTCGCCATGAAAATAGACTTGAAAAAAATAAAATAAAGGAGTCCGAAAACGACTCCAAAAGAAAGGGTGGCAAAAAGCCATGGACCTCAAAAGTCTTCTTAAATCGCTCGAAAACTGCCCCTGCGGCAGACCCCATACCTTCGACACCAAGGTTGTCGAAATCTACAAGGGACTAACCCCCGATGCAGGAAAAATCCTGACCGACGCAGGCTTCCCGAAGAACGTTCTGCTCGTAGCAGACTGCAACACCATCGCCGTTGCCGAAAAGGAAGGCCTTTCCGCCTCTCTCGAAGCAGCCGGCTTCCAAATCAAGCGTCTCATCTACAAGAATATGATGTACGCCAGAATCGAGCAGGTTCACGAAATCGAAGCAATCGCCAAGGACGTTGACGGCATCATTTCAGTCGGAACAGGTTCACTCAACGACATCTGCCGTGTATCAAGCTTCGACCTCGACAAGAAATTCTGCATTTTCGCAACTGCTCCTTCAATGGACGGTTTTGCCTCCGATACTGCCCCCATCATCGAGAACAACTTCAAGAAGAGCTTCTTCGTACGTCAGCCTATGGTTATTCTTGCCGACACCAACATTCTCGCAAAGGCTCCCACAGAGCTCAAGGCTGCAGGTTACGGCGACATGGTTGCAAAGTACCTCGGAATTCTCGAATGGAGAATTGCACACCTTCTCATCGGCGAATACTACTGCGAAAACGTCGCACAGATTACTCTTAACGCCCTTCAGAAGTGCATCGACCTGACCGACAAGGTCACTGCCAATGACCCCGAAGCTGCCGGCGCCATTATGGAAGCCCTGGTCCTTTCCGGACTTGCCATGAAGCTCGCCCTCTCTTCCCGTCCCGCTTCCGGTGCAGAGCACGTCGTATCACACTATCTTGAGTGCTACAAGGTAGCCAGAGGCATCTGGCCCGAGTTCCACGGCAAGAAGGTCGGAGTTGCAACCGTAAAGCTCTGCAGACTTTACAGAAACCTTGCTGACAGAGTAACCGAAATCAATCCCGTTCCCGATAAGCCCGACTGGGACGACATCTACGCTCACTTCACTCCCGACCAGCTTCCCGACCTTGAGAAGCTCAACAATCCCAGTATCTGCGACAAAGTTGACCTTGAGAAATTCAAGGCAGCCTGGCCCGAAATCCGTCAGATGATTTATGACGTAGTTCCCGACCCCGACGTTCTTTACGACGAAATGAAGAGAGCCGGCTGCGCCACTGAGCTCGAAGACGTTCACGTAACAGACGAGCTTTTCCGCGATGCCCTGCATTATCATGCATATATGAGATACAGAATTCTCATTACAAGACTTATGCCCATGATGCAGCTCGATCCCGTAGATTTTCTGAACTGAAATTAAGCTGAAAAAAAATCGCCTCTGCCGACCGGCAGAGGCGATTTTTTTAGATGACAGGGGACAATCCGACTGACGTCGGGGTCTTTTGTCATCTCGGCATTTTTGCCCAGATGACAGGGGACGGTTCTTTTGTCATCTCGGCATTTTTGCCAGATGACAAGGGACGGTTCTTTTGTCATCCGGGAGTTTTGCCCAGATGACAAAAGAACCGTCCCCTGTCATCTTATTTCATTCTCTCTATAACTTCGAGATATTTCTCAAAGTATCTGTCGCCGAAAATGCGGCAGGAAGGAGAGTCAAAGTGCAGGTTGTCCCGGCGGCATACAAGGCCTTCGGCGCTGACAACGCCGACGTAAGGCAGTTCCTTCTCTATTTCACGAAACTTTGCATTGAGCTCAGGAACCATCGTCCAGCCGCGCTTTTCGATAAGATACGAGCCGAGCTCTCCGATAAGCACCGGGACCGGGTCAATGCCGAGCTCAGTCCAGACGGCTTCAATCATTGTTTTGAATTTTTCAGGATATGCGGCTATGCGCTCAGCATTCACGACGTCCGCTTCGCCCTGATGCCAGAGTATGCCCTTGAGCGGGCTCACCTTCATTGCCATCTTCGTGCAGAGCATAGCGTATTCGAAAAGAGTCTTTCCGGGCTGCCAGGCATCGAGTGACGTTCCTCCGTCTGCACAGGGAATAAGACCGGTGCGGTTGCCTGAGTACTCCTTATATTTAAGAGCAAACTCGGGTGCAAGACTTACTCCGCTGAGAAAAGCGTGTCCGTAAAAAATGCCTCTGTCGGGGTTGACCGGTTCCGACAGGCGCTGCCAGCGTCCGTTTCTCTGCATAAGCAGATTCGGGTCGTCTATAATCGGAACGACGTTGAAGTCCCCGCGTCCCGCCATATTTGACTGGCCGATCATAAGAAACGCATCGGCAGTAGTTGATTTCTGAATTCCATCCTGAGCCATAAATAAGCACCTCGTATATTTTCATACAAATTTTTCAATGCGTATATTATACCACAAAATCGCTTAATACAGTATTTTTTCTGCTTATTTAAGAAAAAAAGGAACCTGAACGACCGTCTTCTTAAAGGAAACCGTTCAGGTCCCGGAATTGTATTATGCTGATAATCTTATCTTATATCATATCCTTGCTGCTGCAGGGATTTTGTGCTCCTGCTTCCCGTGAATGAGTAAAACGATTCAACGCAGGTTGCAAGAGTTACCTTTTCAGTCTTGCCGTTCTTTTCGACCGTCACTTCGTACGTGACGATATGCGTCTTGCTGTCCTGAGTCAGAAGTCCGTTGTCCTTCAGCAAACCTGCTCCGTCAAGTACCTTCGCGGTGATTTTGGCGTCGCCGTATAATTTCTGTTTTGCGTACTCCGCCTCAACCATATCCATAAATTCATACCAGAGCTGCAGATCGTTTTCAAGAAGCGGCTGCGGGCAGTCCTTGCCGCTGAAGAAGTGATGTCCGACTACACGGTCGGTCGTCAGGTTCTGACGCACCAATATGTCTGCAACGAGCTGGGCGGTAACGTGCCAGGTGTGCATAAGGTCGGAGCCAATATCCACGCAGGTTTCGATTCCGATGGAGTTCATATTTCCGCCGTAGGTCGACAGCGCCTTCGGACTTCTCTGCTTTCCCCACCAGGTTCTTGCAAGATAATATTCGCCGTCGACAACCTTGGTCCGCAGGCCCATATAATTTATCGCGGTATCGGTCTTTCCGTCGGCGGTCACGCTGTTTCCGTTTACGACGTATCCGTCGGGAGGCGTCGGGATTTTGATTATCGTCTTCTGTCCGTTAATCGTGTAATAGAGGTCAGCGGAGATCGAAATTTCCGGGGTTGCGGGGTCGATGTCGCGGACCTTGACTCCGGTTTTGTCCCAACTGACGGGATTTGAGCCGGTCGAAGCGTGCCAGGCTCCGTATTTTTCGTTGAGGCAGGCAAAGGCGGCGTAATTATCCGGGGTCCAGGTGCCTCCGTATGAGGCGAGATTCGTGCGTCCCGTCACGTAATGAATCGAGACGTCCTTGGTATTGTTCGTGCAGTAAGCCGCGGTATTGTCGGCGTCAGCACCGCTGTTCATATTTCCGGCATAATGAACGGTGACAAACTCAACGGACGACATGGGACCGTAGTTGTTTTCCCCGCTCTTCTGTCTGTCGTAATAGGTTCTGTCGACTGTCAGGTCGTCGAAAAGCAGGTCGCTCACGCTGCCGACAACGTCGTAATAATATGCCGGAGTTCCGGAACCGATTCCGAGATTATATACCGTCAGCGCGTTCGAATTGTGACTGTCAAGCACAAGCTTCATCTCGTCACTGACGTTCCCCTCAAGAACCGTAACGGTAAAATCAAGGTAGTGGGTTTCGTCATAGCTGCTTCTGAACTTCGCAAGTCCGGCTTTCAGCGGATGAACGGTGCCTTTTGAATCAACCGACGCAATTTCGGGGGTCAGAGCCGTCCAGCTCACGGGATGCGTTTCACCGTACGCGTCGTGGAATACCGATTTCAGAGAAACGTCCTCGCCTATAAAGGTGTAGGAGTTCCCCAGATAAGCCGCTTCAAAATAATTTCCTGTGTACACTTTTATTTCCACCGTTTTCTCAAATTCGGGATTTGCCGTAAGAGTAAATCTGATTTTGGCCGTTCCTGCATTTTTGGCAGTAACCAATCCTTTGTCATTTACAGTCAGAATATTTGTATCGAGGGATTTGATTTTCACTTTTTTGTCGTAAGCATCGGCAGGAGTGACCTCCCAGCTAAGCTGAAGAGTATCGTATAATCCGATTCCGTCCGCAGGAATGGAGCCGAGAACGACATCCGTCGGCTTGACGGCCTCCTGCCATACGGCAGTGAGGACGAGATTTCCGCGCGTCTTCTCATCGATTTCGGTGATAACGCTGTCACCGTTCTTCCATCCGCAAAAAACGTAAGCCTCCTTTTCAAGGACCTTCAGCGAAAGCTTCCGGCCGGAAAGATATTTTTCATCGCCCGGGGTATCATCCTTGACGGGGCCGTTCTCTGCTATCAGGGAGCAGAGGTCCGGGTCCGAAAAATCAGTTCCGGTCAGGTTGAGTGTTGAATCTGTGTGTTTTGTCCCCGTGAAAAAGCCGCACAGCTGTACGAGATAGAAGTTTCTGACCTTCTCATCGGTGAAAGTGCACGACTGCGGATTCATCGCCTTGTCTTTCTCACTTTGATTCCACAAAGCGCGCAACAGCCAGAACCATTTCATCTGCATCTTCGTCGATGCGTATATTTGGCCGAAAACCGTCGGGTCGGTTTTGGACGAATCAAGGTCCCCCGGCTCTGAAAGCTTTACGCCTGCCTCGTTGAAATCCGCTTTATACCGGTCAAACAGTTCGGCGGGAGTATAGTAGATTTTCTTCCACGTCCCTCCGTCAAGCTCATAGCTTATGCTGTATTCAACTGCCGGTTCCGTCGATTCGGCACTTTCGCCGTCAGGTCCGGATTTCTCGCAGGAAACGAGTGCCGCCAGACATAAGGTGATACTAAGTATAAACGATACTGCTTTTTTTCTCATTTTTATAATCTGCCTTTCTGCGAAAGGCACCAACGGGGTTATGAAA
>DCGL01000067.1:3169-14790 GCA_002314565.1 Clostridiales bacterium UBA1779 | reverse complement strand
TCCTGAGCTATCACAGAAAGCGAGGCAACGATATCATTGTAGTCGTGACAGTATTCGGCACCGTTCTCTATGGCTTCGGCGAGCTTTTGGGAGCTCACCCCGAGGGTTTCCATCTCTCTTGCGGCGTAAATGTCGGCAAGAATTGCACGGTCTGCAAGACCGAGCGCCTGGGCAAAGCCGTCAAAAAGTTTTGCGGTTCTTGAATAGGTGTGGGGCTGGAAGACGCAGTAAACGTGGTCGTAGCCCATTTCGCGGCAGCCTCTGATGGTTGCGGCGATTTCAGTCGGATGATGACCGTAATCGTCGTAAACGTCGGCCCCGTGGAATTTGCCCTTGAGCTCCATTCTTCTCTCGGCACCGGTGAAGCGGCAGATACCCGCGACGGCTGCAGCCGGGTCAAGTCCGAGAGTTACGGCTGTGGCAAAGGAAGCAAGAGCGTTGGCGATATTGTGACGTCCGGGGACGTTAAGATCCATATGAGCAACGCAGAGTCCGTGGCAATAGATATCGAAGGAGGGAAGGCCGCGGGACATATCTACGTTCCCGACGTAAAAATCTGCCGGGTCTTCGTCATCGGCGTATTTCTTTTCGGAGGTGCTGAAGCTGACGACGTTTCCCGGATAGGTGCTGACGGCAAGGCGGATGTTCTCGTCATCCCAGTTGGCAATAACGAGACCGTCGGTTCCCGTGTGATTTGCAAAGGTGGCAAATGACCTTCTTATCTGCGTAAGACTTGAAAAATAGTCCACGTGGTCCATCTCAATATTGAGAATTACGGCGACGGTCGGATAGAAGGAGAGGAAGGAGTCCATATATTCGCAGGCTTCAAAAATAAAGAAATTTTTGCCGCCTATTCTGTAGCTGCTGTTGAATTCGGGCATAACGGCACCGCAGAGTACGGTGGGGTCGGCAGCGGCCTCAGTAAATGCGGCGGCACACATGGAAGTGGTCGTGCTCTTGCCGTGCATTCCGCAGACACCGATGCGGTTCCTGTAATTCATCATAAGGAAATTCAGATAGTCGGCGCGTGAAAAGAGAGGCAGTCCCTTTATTTTCGCAGCAGTGTATTCGGGATTGTCTTCGGGAATGGCAACCGTATATACAACGGCATCAGCGCCTTCAATATGTGAGGCATCATGCGTATAGTATACGGTTATGCCCTTTCTCTCAAGTGAATCGGTGAGCGCGGTTTCAGTTCTGTCGGAGCCCGCAACTGTATATCCTTGCATAAGGGTGAGCTCTGCAAGTGAAGACATATTTACTCCGCCGATACCTATGAAGAATATTTTTTTTGCTCCTCTGAGCATCTGCTTAATGGCTTCTGCACCGAAATTTGTGTTTTCAGTTGACATAATCTGCCTGTGCCTTTCTGTAATACAGGAAATTTGAACGATTATATTTGAAAAAATGAATTATTTTGAACTGAAATGTTTGCATTGGTAATGAAAATTCACAATTATAGACATAATTGAATATACATTCGTCACAAATTGAATGTATAATTAGCTCAATAAAACGAACGTAAATAATATTCAAAAAAATGAATATTTCGTTCCGTTATTAATTATCATTTCCAAGGGAGAAAGAAATGGAAATTACAGACATCAAAGTTAGAAAGATTGTCAACGACGGACCTATGAAGGCTGTGGCCTCGGTTACCTTCGATGACTGCTTCGTGGTTCATGACCTCAAGGTTATTGCCGCCCAGGAAAAAACTTTTATCGTAATGCCCAGCCGCAAGGTTGCAGGTGACAAGTTCAAGGATGTTGCACATCCGATAAACGCCGCTTTCAGAGCCGTTCTTGAAACAGCCGTACTGAAAGCTTACGAAGAAGCTCCGGAACCTGAAGAGAATTCCGCTCCTGTCGAACAGTAATTTTCAAAACTGAATATTCCGCAGGCACAGGCGGATTTGCTGTGCTTCCGGAAGGACTGTAAAACACTGTTTTACAGTCCTTCTTTTTTGGTATCCGGGAACCGACGGCAGTTGAAATTTGAGAATTTCAGCTGTTGCCGGCAGTATACTCACCTGTGTCAGACGAATTTCCCGTGCACGCGGGGGTCGCCTGCATCTTCAAGCTCCTGAAGACGGTTTTCGTCAATCAGAACCTCACGCGGCTTTGTGCCGTTGGGGGCTGAAACGAAGCCGAGTGCCTGCATTCTGTCGATGACACCTGATGCACGGCCAAAGCCCATCTGGAAATTGCGCTGCAGCATCGAAGTGGCAATGGTTTTGTTCTTGACTGCGGCGTGCAGACAGAGATTGAAGAGCGGGTCTGCTTCACGTACGAACTCCGTGATGTTTTCTTCATCGCCCTTGGACTTTTTGTCGGTATTCATCTTTTCGGTTTCGTTGTCGATATCCGTGACGAATTTTGAGTCGTACACGACCTTAGGATTGTTTTCGCGGATAAAATCGGTGACCGCTCTTACGTCAGGGTCTGAAACGAAGGCTCCCTGAAGTCTCTGCGGTCTTGTCGAGCCGATAGGTACGAAGAGCATATCGCCTCTGCCGACAAGCTTTTCGGCACCGACGGAATCTATGATGATTCTTGAGTCGACGCCGCTGGCAACCGAGAAGGCAATACGGGAAGGAATGTTTCCTTTTATTAGACCGGTGATAACGTTTGCAGAAGGACGCTGGGTACCGATGATGAGGTGCATACCTGCGGCTCTTGCCTTCTGGGCAAGACGGATAATGCTGCCTTCGATTTCCTTGGGCGCCGTCATCATAAGGTCGGCAAGCTCATCAATGATGATGACAATTCTGGGAAGAGGCTGGAAGGAAGGATCTCTTTCGGTCATCAGCTTGTTATATGCGTCAATGTCGCGGGAGTCTGTTTCTTCGAAAGAACTGTATCTTGCTTCCATCTCATTTACGGCGGCATTGAGCGTACCTGCGGCTCTCTTCATATTGGATACGACGGGAACCTTCAGATGTGGCAGGTCACGGTAAACGCCCATCTCGATTTTCTTCGGGTCAATCATAATGAACCTGACCTCATCGGGTCGGGACTTATAGAGAAGCGAGAGGATAATCGTGTTAATGCATACTGATTTACCTGAACCGGTCGTACCTGCTATGAGCAGATGAGGCATTTTGGCAAGATCTATATACATCATATTTCCGCCGACGTCCTTGCCGAGGCAGGATGACAGCTTTCCTAACATACTTCTGAATTTGTCGGAGTCAATCATTTCACGGATTGAAACGGTTGAGCGGACCTTGTTCGGAACCTCGACGCCTACGGCATTTTTGTTGGGAATGGGAGATTCCATACGGATTGTCGTACCGAGCTCAAGGGCGATATCGTTGGAAACCGCTTCAATTGCACTGACTCGGGTGCTCATATCGGGATAAAGCTCGTATCTTGTGATTGTGGGACCTCTGGAGTACTCAATTTTTGAAATTTTGACGTTGAGTGCCTTGAGTTTTCCCATAAGCTTCTGTGCGTTTTCACGAAGCTCGGCGTTGATCTCTTCCTGCGTCGGTGCTTCGACTTCGGAAAGCAGGTCAACAGGAGGGAAGAAATATGCTTCGAGTTCCTTTTTGGTTCGGTCGGCGGCGTCCGTATCGTCTTCGACTGTCCCTTCCTCTTCGGGAACTTCGTTGATTTCAGGTTGAATCTGCCCCATACGGCTCAGAGCGTCGTCGCATTCGTCCACAGCATCGTTTTTCTTCTGAGCAGTATTCTTTCTGTCCTTGCCGAAAACGGCATCAAGGATATCTGAGGCACTTTCGGGAGCTGTGCCGGTTTCTGCAGCGGTCATTTCGCCGATAGGCTGAACGGGGACCGCGGTTTCCGGACTGACGACAGATGAAACGTCCGGATTTACATAGGTTCCGAAGGTTTCGGGTTTTGACTGTCTTGACTCCTCTTCGAGACGGCGGGCTTCGGCTTCTGCCATCTCACGGGCTATGCGCTGTTCTTCTTCAATGCGCTCCTGCTCTTCGGCACGGGCGCGTTCTTCTTCGGCCTGTACGCGTTTTCTTTCGCGTTCGGCCTCCTTTTCTTCTTCAGCGCGTTTTTTCTTTTCGCGCCTTTCCTCTTCTTCGAGACGGCGCTGTTCGGCTTTCAGTCTTTCGGCCTCGGCCTTGAGTTCTTCATTGTGGATGCGGATTTGCTCGCGCTTTTCAGCGCGTTTCTCGGCACGTTTTTCGGCAATTCTTATTGCACGGACGCGCAGGCTGTTCCAAACGTAGGAAGGTGTAACGCTGAAATAAAACATCGAGCTGATGAGAATCAGGGCGATGAGCAGTATCGGGCTGCCGATATAACCGCAGAGGGCGCGGACGAAGCCGCCGAGCAGGCCCCCGAAGAAACCTCCCGAGATAAGCTCAATGCCTCCGCTCCAGTTGGATTCGGCGCCTGAGGTTCCGAAAATCGTTCTTGCCCATACTGCCATTTCGTATTCTTCGGAACCGACGGTCTTTAAGTCGGCTGTGATTTTAAAGCTGTGTACCAGAGCCGCAACGGACATAATGCAGAGAAAGCCCACGCAGAGCTTCCAGATTATCATATCCATCTCGACGTATTTTTTCCAGTAAACTGCGAGATTCAGCAAAATGAGGGGCAGAATAAAGGCCGGCCAGCCGAACAGACCGCAGAAAAAGTTCCGGATTACAAGGCCGACTTTGCCGACGGCTCCTTCAAAACCCGAAAAGATAAAGCAGGCAGTGAGAAACAGAGCGGCCACGATTATCAAAAACGGCATAAACTGATGAATGACAGATATACGCTCGTCCGGAACGTCGTCATAATTCTTCGAACGGTTCGTGCGTTTTTCGGGTTTCGTATCTGTTCCGCCTCGCAGTTCTTTTCTGTTTTCGTTGTCTTTTGCGCTCTTCAGCATTTTTCTTTCGGACACGTCGGTACCGCCTTTCAGTATCTGAGCCCCGGCCGCGGCATTACGGTGCGGCCGGGACATGCGTTGTATTATTTATTGAGTCTGCGCTGAATAAACTTTGTTATCTCAATAATCGGGATAATTGAGAGGGCAAGACCGACGGCTATGGCAAATTCCTTGAAGCTGATGGCTGTGAATTCGAAAATTCCGGCAAGGAAGGGAACATAGATTACGGTTATTGTGAGAATAAGTGACAGCGCAAGTGAGCCCCAGAGCCATATGTTCTGAGTCTTCATCGTGAAGACTGAGCCGCGGCGGGATCTCATATTGAATGAATGGAACATTTCAATCAGGGACAGGGTCAGGAAGGCCATCGTCGTGCCGTCCGCACTGTCGGCAAGTCTGAATGATCCGGTTTCAAGATAGTCTCCGATAAAGAAGGAGGCCAGAGTTATGAGTGTTACGATGATTCCCTGGAAGGCAATGTCAAAGCCCATTCCGTTTGAGAAAATACCGTCATCGGATTTTCTCGGGGGACGCTTCATAACGTCGGATTCACTCTTTTCCATACCGAGTGAGAGGGCGGGGAAGCAGTCTGTGATGAGGTTGATCCAGAGAAGGTGCGTGGGTTTGAGAATTTCGGTGATTCCGAGAAGAGTTGAGATGAAAATTGTCAGAACCTCGGCGAGGTTGGAAGAAAGCAGGAACTGAATGGCCTTGCGTATGTTGTCGTAAATTCTGCGGCCTTCTTCAACTGCGGAAACGATGGTTGCAAAGTTATCGTCGGCAAGAACCATATCTGCAACGTTCTTCGTTACGTCGGTTCCCGTGATACCCATTCCGACGCCGATATCGGCTGTCTTGATGGAAGGAGCATCATTGACTCCGTCTCCGGTCATGGCGGTGATGTAACCGCGTTTTTTCCAGGCAGTGACGATTCTCGTCTTGTGTTCGGGCTGTACTCTGGCGTAAACGGAGTACTTTTCAACGTCGCGTTCGAAATCCTCTTCGCTGATTTCGTCAAGTTGTGCCCCGGTCAGGGCAAGCTGACCTTCTGAGAGAATACCGAGCTGACGGGCAATTGCCGAAGCCGTTGCCTTGTGGTCACCGGTAATCATAATGGGACGGATACCGGCTTCGCGGCATTTTACGATGGCGTCGCAGACCTCGGGACGGACGGGGTCAATCATACCGACAAGTCCGAGGAATATAAGCTTGTTTTCCACTTCGTCGGGAACGAGGACTGCGGGAACATCGGAAAGCTCTGTGTACGAGGCGGCAAGAACGCGCAGAGCCTTGTCGGCCATGGCGGCGTTGGCAGCGGCAACCTCGGCCTTGAGGTAATCCGTGAATTCAACGACGGCGCCGTCCTTGAGAATATGAGTGCAGCGTCCGACGACAACGTCGGGAGCGCCTGTGGTATGCTGGATTAATCCTCCTTCGGGCTTCTTATGAACCGTTGTCATAAGCTTGCGGTTCGAATCGAAGGGAATTTCGGCAACTCTGGGGTATTTTTCCTCAAGCTCATACTTGGGAAGACCGATTTTTGCGGCGTAGTCAACGACGGCGGTCTGTGTGGGGTCTCCGACTGAAATCTGAGCGCCGACTGCAAGCTTTGCGTCAGTGCAGAGTGAGAAGGAGCTTGCCAGCAGATTTTCGTCATCACCGTAATGGTCAACGACGGTCATCTTGTTCTGTGTCAGCGTACCGGTCTTATCCGAGCAGATAATCTGTGTGCAGCCGAGAGTTTCGACGGCTGTCAGTTTGCGGATAACGGCGTTTCTCTTTGACATCTTCGTTACACCGATTGAAAGAACGATCGTAACGACGGCCGCAAGGCCTTCGGGAATTGCGGCAACGGCCAGGGAAACGGCAATCATCAGTGAATTCAGTGATACTGAAAGCAGGCTGAATTCTTCGCCGCCCTTTATGATGCCTTCAACAAGCTGTACGCCGAAAATCACGACGCAGATGGCGAGAACCATCCAGGTGAGAACTTTTGAAAGCTGGTTGAGCTTTTTCTGAAGAGGAGTGTCTTCTTCTTTGGCTGCGGCAAGAGCCCCGGCAATTTTACCCATTTCGGTGTTCATACCGGTTGCAACGACGACTGCGGAGCAGCGGCCGTATACGATGTTGGAACCCATATAAACCATATTCTTGCGGTCTCCGAGCGGAACGTCGCCCGCAGCCGAAAGAGCATCGGATTTCTTGAGAACGGGAACGGATTCGCCGGTGAGAGCGGCTTCCTCGGCCTTGAGGGAGAAGCACTCGAGAATTCGGCAGTCGGCGGGAACGGAGTCGCCGGCTTCGAGCATTACGACGTCACCGGGGACGAGGTCTTCGCTCTTTACGTTGGCGATTTCACCGTCGCGCAGGGTCTTCGAGGTGGCGGCTGACATTTTCTGCAGAGCTTCGATGGCAGCTTCTGCCTTGCTTTCCTGAAGAACGCCGAGAACGGCGTTTACGATTACGACGAAGAGGATGATGATTGCATCCCAGGGGACTGAGATTTCAAAGCCCGTGGTGGTGAACCACTCGGTAAGGGTTGAAATCACCGCGGCGACCAAGAGGATGATGATCATCGGGTCTGCAAGTTCAGCAAGGAATTTGCTGATAAGGGATTGCTTCTTGCCCTCGGCAAGTTTGTTTGCGCCGTGCTTTTCAAGTCTTTCGGCGGCCTCGGCTGAGCTTAAGCCCTTTTCCGAGGAATTGAGTCCGGCAAGGACGTCCTGTTGTGTTGACAGGTATTCTTTTGCCATTTTTCGGTTGAACCTCCTGTGCTTTGCGCACTTTTTCTGATGATGGAAGATAAATAAAAAAATCTTCCGCCCGCGTTTTATTTGCGCGGCAGAAGTCCCACGGGATAGGCCTTTCCGCAGCGGGCGGCAGCGGCTCTTCCTGAAAATGCCTGAATTTCATCAGTGCAATTTCTTCAAAGCCGGATACCGTTTTCCGGTCCGCACAGATAAGTCTTGTCGCCGCCGTCAAAAGAGGATTAACAGCGGCGGAGGGTCCATAAGCCGCGGGTAGGCTTAGTGCTGTTGGACCGTCCGGTGGACTTGCCATCGACTACTCCCTTATTTCTTTGTATTATACCATATTTAATTATTAAAATCAAGAAAAATCGTAATAATACTATTATATATAATAAATTGAGGCATCAGTCTGCTCTGCAGCAAAAATAAATCTTGCAATCGTCTCCCGTTTGGTGTATGATATTACTCAGTGAAAATAAAAATTCAGATTCAATGAAAGGATATCACAACAATGAAGCTCTGCGTTCTCGAAAATCTTTACGGAAACAAAACACTCGAGGAATCCCTGTCAATTCTCACTTCCCTCGGTGTTCACACTGTTGAAATAGGTGCAGGAGGCTATCCCGGAAAGGCTCACTGCAATCCTGCCGAGCTGCTTGCCGACGAGGCAAAGCTCAACGAATGGCTTGCCGTTTTTAAGAAATATAACGTGGAAATCGCAGCTCTTGCCTGCCACGGAAATCCGCTCCATCCGGACAAGGCCACGGCTGCAGCCTATGACGCGGATTTCCGCAATGCAATTCTTCTTGCCGAAAAAATAGGAGTACATACGGTTATCGGTTTTTCAGGCTGCCCCGGAGACAGCGACAAATCCAAGTATCCGAACTGGGTTACCTGCCCCTGGCCTGAGGATTTCCTGAAAATCCTCGACTGGCAGTGGAACAAGAAGCTGATTCCGTACTGGAAGAAGACGGGAAAATTTGCTCTTGAGCACGGTGTCAATCACATTGCCTTTGAAATGCATCCCGGCTTCTGCGTTTACAATCCCGAAACCCTCTTAAAGCTGCGCCGCGCCGTAGGTCCCGTTATCGGGGCGAACATCGACCCGTCCCACCTCATCTGGCAGGGAATGGATCCCGTTGCCGTCGTCCGCGAGCTCAAGGGAGCCATTTATCACGTTCACGCCAAGGATACCAAGATTGACAAATACAACACCGCCCGCAACGGCGTGCTTGACACGAAGCACTATTCCGACGAGCTGAACCGCGCCTGGGTATTCCGTGCCGTCGGCTTCGGAAACGGAGAGACCTACTGGAAGGATTTCGTATCCAACCTGCGCCTCTGCGGATATGACGGGGTTCTTTCGATTGAACACGAAGACAGCGTAATGACCGTCGATGAAGGTCTGCGCAAGGCCGTTGATTTCCTGGCTCCCATCGTTATGACCGAGGACAAGCCCCGCACGATGAGCTGGGCCTGATAAGTTAAATCGGATGACTGCGCTGCCGTGGAAAAAGCCGGCACCGTAAAACAGCACTGTTTATTCCCGGCGTCGCCAGATCGGCGGCGCCGGATTTCAGCACATATCCGTCAGCACCGGACGGTATATTAATGAAAGGAACGGAAAAAATGATTTATGAAAAAATACAGCTCTGGGCGGAACACCCGGAAGCGACTCTCACGTCCTATTGCCCGGATATGACGGAAGAGCTTCATCTTACACCCCGCAAGACCGTTATCGTCTGCCCGGGAGGAGGCTATCACTTCCTGTCGGACCGTGAAGCCGAGCCCATAGCTTTTCAGTTTATGGCAGCGGGCTTCAACACCTTTATTCTCAGATACAGTGTAAGAGAACAGATTACGCCCTGGGCTCCGCAGATTGAAGCTGCGCTTGCAATAAAATACGTCAGAGAAAATGCGGAAAAGTACAATACGGATCCGAATAAGATATTTATCAACGGTTATTCTGCCGGGGGACATCTTGCGGCCTCCGCCTGCACCCTCTGGAATAATAAGCTTATCCGGGATGCAATCGGGGTGACAGCCGGTGAAGCTCCCGAGGGAATCAACCGTCCCAACGGAGGAATTCTCGTTTATCCCGTTATCACACTTGTCGGAGGAAAGCATCTGAACTCCTTCAAATACCTCTTGGGACAGGAAAAACAGACGGTCGAAAGCATCGGGGAGTTCGCGCTTGACAAGTCGGTTGACGATACGACACCCCCTGCCTTTATCTGGCACACCTTCAACGACTCAGTCGTTCCGGTCGAGTGCTCAATGCTTTACGCCTCGGCGCTTATCGCACACAAAATTCCCTGTGAGCTTCATATTTACCCCGACGGACCTCACGGACTGTCGCTTGCGAACGAATTCGTTTATTCGGGACATCCCGAGAGGGAAAATGCGTACGTTCAGAACTGGATTGACCATGCAATTTCATGGGTGCGTCAGGCATGATGGAAGGAATGAACATTCAGGGGCTGAACAAAATCACCCTGCTTGATTTCCCGGGACACGTTGCCTGCACCGTTTTCAACGGAGGCTGCGATTACCGCTGCCCCTTCTGCCACAACTCCCCCCTCGTTCTTGATCCGAACGGCGGAGTCCGCATCGAGCCCGAAACCGTACTTGCCTTTCTTGATAAAAGGAAGGGAATACTCGACGGAGTTGCTTTTACCGGCGGCGAACCCCTGATTCAGAACGGTCTGCCCGACTTTCTGCGCGAGGTCCGCGGCCGCGGTCTTGCCGTAAAGCTCGATACGAACGGCAATCACCCCGACCGGCTTGAAAAGGTTCTCGCCGCGGGCCTTGTCGATTACGTCGCAATGGATATCAAAAACAGCCCTGAAAAATATCCGGAAACCGTCGGCATTCCGGGCTTTAAAACGGATAAGGTTTTCCGTTCTCTGGACCTGCTGAAATCTTCCGGAATTGAGTTTGAGCTGCGCACGACGGCAGTCCGCGAATTTCACGACGCCGCCTCCTTTGAAGGCATCGCTCATATGATAGAAGGAGTACAGAAGTATTTCATCCAGAACTTCGTCGATTCCGGTGCGGTCCTCTCTTCAGGCCTTCACGGCTTTGAAGGCAAGGAGCTCGAAGCCTTTGCGGATATTGTCAGACCCTTCGTCGCTTCGGTTTCAGTACGCGGAGTTGATTAAGAACAAATTGTAAATTAACGGTTAACAGTGTGAACCGAAACTGTACAAAGTGTATGCTATCATACGGGATTAACACAATATGTTGTGTGGAACAAGAGGATTCCCACACAATATATTGTGTTTTTTCTTTGAAAATCTGTTGACAAGCCACAACATATGTTGTATAATAGCAACTGTTTGGCGCCCCTGCGCCCTGAAGTGAAAGAATAGGAGAAAGAAATGTATCAGGTAGTAAAAAGAAACGGCGATACTGTTGATTTTAATCTGTCGAAGATTTCAGCAGCAATCAAAAAGGCCTTTGAGGCTTGCAACAGAGAATTCAACGAGGACATTATCGATCTGATTGCCCTTCGTGTCACATCCAATTTTGCCGCCAAGGTCAAGGACGGAAAAGTTGCGGTTGAAGACATTCAGGACAGCGTAGAACAGGTTCTGGCTCAGGCCGGATACGAAGACGTTGCAAAGTGCTACATCCTTTACCGCCGCAACCGTGAGAAGCTCAGAGACATGAAGTCAACCATGCTCGACTACAAGAGCCTGGTGGACTCCTACGTAAAGGCAACGGACTGGAGAGTAAAAGAGAACTCCACCGTTACGTATTCAGTCGGAGGACTCATTCTGTCGAACTCCGGCGCCATCACGGCAAACTACTGGCTGTCCGAAATCTATGACGATGAAATCGCTCAGGCACACAAGAACGCTGATATTCATCTGCACGACCTGTCAATGCTCACCGGTTACTGCGCCGGCTGGTCACTGCGTCAGCTGATTCAGGAAGGTCTCGGCGGAATTCCCGGCAAGATCACATCCTCCCCTGCCTCACACCTTGCCACACTCTGCAACCAGATGGTCAACT
>DCGL01000067.1:2873-3149 GCA_002314565.1 Clostridiales bacterium UBA1779 | reverse complement strand
AGAACGAATGGGCAGGCGCTCAGGCTTTCTCTTCATTCGATACCTATCTTGCTCCTTTTGTAAAGGTAGACAATCTTTCATACGACGCCACGAAGAAGTGCATTGAGTCCTTCATTTACGGCGTAAATACTCCTTCCAGATGGGGAACCCAGGCTCCCTTCTCCAACATCACCCTCGACTGGACCGTCCCCGCTGACCTTGAGGACCGTCCCTGCATTATCGGCGGCAAAGAGATGGATTTCACCTACGGTGACTGCAAGAAGGAAATGGACATGG
>DCGL01000067.1:0-2849 GCA_002314565.1 Clostridiales bacterium UBA1779 | reverse complement strand
ACAAGGCCTTCATCGAAATCATGATTGAAGGCGATGCAAACGGCCGCGGCTTCCAGTATCCCATCCCCACCTACTCAATCACCCGTGACTTCGACTGGTCAGAAACCGAGAACAACAAGCTGCTGTTCGAAATGACCGCCAAGTACGGAACCCCCTATTTCTCAAACTACATCAACTCCGATATGGAACCCTCGGACGTCCGTTCGATGTGCTGCAGACTGCGTCTTGACCTGCGTGAGCTGCGCAAGAAGTCCGGCGGCTTCTTCGGAAGCGGCGAAAGCACCGGTTCAATCGGTGTCGTTACCATCAATATGCCGAGAATCGGTTATCTTGCCGAAAATGAAGCCGATTTCTACAAGAGACTCGACCATATGATGGATATCGCCGCCCGTTCACTCGACGTAAAGCGCAAGATAATAACCAGACTGCTCGACGAAGGTCTGTATCCTTATACGAAGAGATACCTCGGAACCTTCGCAAACCACTTCTCAACCATCGGTCTTGTCGGTATGAACGAAGCCTGCCTCAATGCGAAGTGGCTGCGCTGCGATATGACTGATGAAAGAGCACAGAACTTCACGAAGGACGTTCTCAATCATATGAGAGAGAGACTGTCCGACTATCAGGAAAAGTACGGCGACCTCTACAACCTCGAAGCAACTCCTGCCGAGTCCACCTCCTACCGTCTTGCAAAGCACGACAAGAAGAAGTGGCCCGATATCATCACTGCTTCCGAAGGCGAAACTCCTTATTATACGAACTCCTCACACCTGCCCGTCGGATATACCGAAGACGTCTTCTCAGCCCTCGATATCCAGGACGGACTGCAGACGCTCTATACCTCCGGCACCGTTTTCCACACCTTCCTCGGAGAAAAGCTGCCTGACTGGAAGGCTGCAGCCGCTCTCGTACGCAAGATTGCCGAGAACTACAAGCTGCCTTACTATACGATGTCACCGACGTACTCCGTCTGCGCAGACCACGGCTATATCGCCGGCGAGCACTTCAAGTGCCCCAAGTGCGGCAAGCCCGCCGAGGTTTACAGCCGTATCACAGGTTACTACCGCCCCGTTCAGAACTGGAACGACGGTAAGACCCAGGAATACAATCAGCGCAAAGAGTACAATATTGCCTCTTCCATGGCCACCTTTGACAAGAGCACACACGGAATTGCAAAAGAGGCCAACAGCGAGCGCTGCGCTCCCTGTGGCGGATACACCATGGTTCAGGAAGCCGAAGCAAAGGTCGTGCTTTTCGCAACGAAGACCTGCCCCAAGTGCAAGATTTCGGCCTCCTTACTCGAAAAAGCCGGCATAGCATTTGAAAAGGTTTACTATGAGGACGATCCCGAATTCCCCAAGAAGTATAACTTAAGACAGGCTCCGACCCTGCTTTACATTGTCGGCGACGACGTAACGACCTTCTCCGATATCACCGGGGTCAAGGATTTTATCGCTGCCAATAAATAATATTTTGCAATATCCCGGCTGACACAAGGCCGGGATATTGTGCAAATGAGGAAATATTTCGTCGGGAACATTTTTAAAGAATTTTCGCACTGGGGAAATACCGAAAGCGCTATCAATACGTTTATGGCACAAAACAAAACGGAAACACGGACGATGACGATTGACTCAGTATCGCACGTTCCGTCAATAACCTATATTGTATTTAATATCTGGGAGAAAGATGATGTATGATATTTTAGTAGTCGGGGCAGGACCCGCCGGTCTTACCGCCGCAATTTATGCCGCAAGAGCGGGGAAGAGCGTTATTGTGCTTGAAAAGTCCAACTTCGGAGGACAGATTACCTTCTCACCGAAGATTGAAAATTATCCGGGCTTTGAACAGATTTCCGGAAACGAGCTTGCCGACCGTATGGTGTCGCAGGCTCTCGGACTCGGCGCCGAAATCGAGCCCGCCGAGGTTACCGGCATCAGAAAAGAAGGCTATAAATATATCACGACTGCCGACGGACAGGATTACGAAAGCTATGCCGTTATTCTTGCAACCGGAGCTGCCCACCGCCGCCTCGGACTCGAGGGTGAAGAAGCACTCATCGGCAACGGTATTTCATTCTGCGCCGTCTGCGACGGGGCATTTTATGCCGGCAAGAAGGTCGCCGTAATCGGCGGCGGAAACTCCGCCATCGTTGAAGCTAATCTTCTGGCGGAAAGCGCCGCTGAACTGATTATCGTTCAGAATCTCGCAACGCTCACCGGCGAGAAAACCGTCGGAGACGCGCTTCTTGCAAAAGAAAACGTAAAAGCAATATTCAATACCGTCGTCGTCGGATACGAATCCGATGCGAAGGGGCTTACCGCTCTGAAGCTTCGTAACACGGACGGCGAAGAGTCCGTCCTCAAGGTTGACGGCGCATTCATCGCCATCGGTCTTGCACCGGCAAACGGACCTTTTGAAAAGAACGTTGCTCTTGACGAAAGAGGCTATATCTTAGCCGGTGAAAACTGCGACTGCGGCCGCGGCGGCATCTTCGTCGCCGGCGACTGCCGCACCAAAGCCATCCGCCAGATTTCCACTGCTGCCGCCGACGGTGCCGTAGCGGCTCTTGCCGCCTGCAACTACGTTGACGGCGTAATCGCCGGCAACCCTCCCGTCGGTCGCAATACAATGCTCGAAGACGACGACGAAAAATAACAACTCCATCCCCCGGGGTTCCGGGGGATTTTTGCCGTATGACGCTTTCATATGACAGAGGGACGTTTCTCGTGTCATATTTTTTGATTTTGCTTTCGCGCTTCTGTGGACCAGGGGACGTTTCTAATGGTTCAAATTTGACCGGGGGACAGATGTGACTCTCAAGATATGACAGAGGGTGTGAGCGGTAC
>DCGL01000083.1 GCA_002314565.1 Clostridiales bacterium UBA1779 | reverse complement strand
ACCTTGTGTTCTACAATATCGAACTCAAATGCTATGTGCTGATTGATTTGAAAATGGGTAAAGTAACACATCAGGACGTAGGACAGATAGATATGTATGTTCGTATGTATGATGAACTTAAACGAAAGGACGGGGACAACCCCACAATCGGTATTTTACTTTGTTCCGAAACCAGTGAGGATATTGCAAAATATTCAGTTCTTCACGATAACAATAATTTGTTTATGACAAAATATTTGACTTTCTTGCCTACAAAAGAACAGCTGAAAACTGAAATTGAAAAGCAAAAAACTCTTTTTTACTTACAGCATCCCGAACTTAATAAGTCATAAAAAACGCAATTCAAAATTTTAAACTGAAAGTTAAGTCTGACTGTCAAGTGTCAGAAAATACATATGGATAAGCCAAAAGAATCTAATCCCGCCCGTTTTTAGGACGGAGTTCAAAAAGCGACGGAAAAACGAATGAAAAAATCAAATTTGGCAGGAGCTTACCTGTCACTCATATCCTCGATGCTTATATTCGGCACCATCGGTCTTGTGCGGACCTTTATTCCGCTGTCTTCTGCTCTCATTGCCTGCTGCCGCGGCCTTATCGGATCTGCTTTCATTCTTGTATTTATGCTCGCAACGGGCAGAAAACCGGATTTCAAAAGCTCAAAAAAACTGCTTGCAGCAGAAATCGTTTCAGGAGGCCTTATCGGCCTTAACTGGATTCTTCTTTTTGAATCCTTCAGACTGACCTCAGTACCGACTGCCACGCTGTGCTATTATATGGAGCCCACAATTGTCATTCTGCTGGCTCCGGTTTTTCTAAAAGAAAAGCTGACGCTGAAGAAAGGACTCTGTGCGGCGGTTTCTCTTGTCGGTATGGTATTCGTGTCGGGGCTTCTTGACGGGGATGCGTCTTCAGTTAACGTTCCCGGAATTCTGTCAGGTCTCGGGGCGGCGGCAATATATTCGAGCGTCGTTATCATCAACAAGCTCTTCCCATCTGATGACGCATATACTAAAACTTTCGTTCAGCTGCTCTCTGCGGCGGTCGTCATTCTTCCCTACATTCTTCTGACCGAAGATTTTTCCACCGTAGAATTCTCATGGCCGGTTCTCGGACTGCTCGCAGTAGCCGGAATCGTCCACACGGGAATTGCCTACGCTCTGTATTTTGCCGGAATGAACGGCCTTCCCGGTCAGTCTGTCGCGGTACTGAGCTACATCGATCCCGTTTCGGCGCTTATTCTTTCTGCTCTGTTCCTTGACCAGACTTTATCTGTCTTTGGAATCATCGGCGCAGTTCTCATCATCGGCGCAGCACTTGTGGGGGAATTGAAGTTCAGGAAAAAGCAGTAAAAACAAAAGATGCGGCGTAAACTAAGAACTGAGTTCTCTTTACGTCGCCTCTTTTATGTCAGATGACAGGGGACGGTTCTTTTGTGATGACAGGGGACGGTTCTTTTGTCATCTGGGCAAAACCACGAGATGACAAAAGAACCGTCCCCTGTCATCTGGGCAAAACCACGAGATGACAAAAGAACCGTCCCTTGTCATCTGACATAAAAGAGGCGGCCCGAAGGCCGCCGTTTTTTTATTACAGTGTTTTTTTAATACAGTTTAATTTTTGGATGTTCTGAAAGCGATTCCCATTCCGAGGACGGAGATGAGAGCAACAACGAGAACCCAGACGATTGAATCGCCGGTTTCGGGCTGAGGCTGTTCAACGACGGGGTTGGAGTATACGTCACCGTTCTTCAGAACCTTCGGCTGATTCTCATCAAGAAGAGGAGTTGCATCCTTGCCGATGAACTGGAAGAATCTCTCTTCGCCGAGACCTGCGTTGAGTTCGTATGCAATCTTGCCGGAGGCAAATTCTGCGGCTGTGGCTGTGTTCTTCATATCGACGTAGCTGTCGCCGTTTCTGTATTCCTTGGCAGCGCAGTCTGCAAGACAGAGATTGCCCTTGATATTGCCGTCGTTGACGGCAACCTTTGAGTACCAGATACCGAGAGCGGTCTGTGAGGAATCGGTAGTTTCAACCTTGCCTGTGTTGAAGCAGTACTGAACCTTGAGGTCGGGGCAGCCGTTGATGTATCCGAGAATACCGGATGCTTCGCATCCGCCCTTGACGTCTGCAACGTTGAAGCAGCCGATAATAGTGAGAACACGGGCGGTGCTTCCGTTTGCATAAGCAATGATACCTGCAGCAGTATCGGAACCGGCTGTGACCTTGCCGAAGTTACCGCAATAGGATATCGTCGAGGCCTTTTCGGTCTTGGATGCACCGAGAGATGCTATGATACCTGCGGCCTGCTTCTGACCGTTCAGTTCTCCGTAATTGAAGCAATTTTCAATTATTATGCTGCCCTGGTCCTGACCGACGATACCTCCGGCATGCGAACCTGAAATTTTTGCGTAGTTTACGCAGTTTTTCATGGTGATTCCGTCTTTTTCACCGGCACGTCCGAGCAGTCCCCCTGCTGGAGAAGACTTGGAATTGATAGGGCCGAAGTTTACGCAGCCGTCAATCGTTCCGTCTGTTGAACCGGATACGTATCCGATGGTTCCGGAAGCTCCGTCAGTATCGGAGGTGATTAGCGGGAAGGTCTTTTCGTCGCCGTTTTTGCATCCGAAATATTCGAAATCACCGTACTGCCAGGAAACAAGGGCTCCGACGCAGTCGGTGCCGGTGATTTCACCGTAGTTTGCGCAGTTAATGAGCTTTGTGTAGGCGTGAGACTTGCCGATCAGACCGCCGGGCTCGTAACCGCTTACCTTAGCGTAGTTTACGCAGTTTTCAAGAGTAACGGTGGCCTTCTTGGCGGTATTTCCGATAAGTCCTCCGTAAAGACCCTTCAGCTCAAGGTCGTCCGTGGCGGTAACCTTGTCCATGGAACCGTTCAGATTGACTCTGTTTACGATGTTCTTCAGCGTGCAGTCGCCTGAATTGTTTGCAAATACGCCGGCGCGGTCTGCGTTTGTCGTGATGCCTGCGGCATCGGCGGGAATGAGCTCAATGTCGGTGGCGGTTCCCGCAAAGTTTTCGAACAGGGTGTTCTTGACTTTGATCTTGTGGCCGCGGCCGTCAAGTGTTCCTGCAAAGGTTCCGACATAGGTCGGTACTGAGGAAAGGTCGATGTCGGCAGTCAGGTAGTAAACTCCTTTTGCTTCCATGGCGGCAAAATCTGCAGCGCTTGAAATCGGAAGCGGATCTGCGGCATCCTCTACGGCAAGGGCGGGAATTCCCATAGCCGCGAGAGCGAAAATCATAACGAGTGCGAGAGCGAGTGACAAAAACTTTTTCATGGCGATTCTCCTTTATGATAATTTTTGAATATACAGATTATTTCAGCGTATTTGATTTTTCAATTGCGGCTTTCTGCTCGGCGGAAAGAGTACCGACCGTGGAATCTGCGTAATTTCTGCTCAGCGAGAAGAAGCGTGCGCGTTTCATCGTGGCAAAGGTCGTTGTCAGGAAACCGTTTTCGAACTTCACTTCACCGTCGAAAGGAGCAAAATTAATCGTGTAATTCGACGTGACTCCGTTCTGGTTGAAGGTGTAAAGCGGATTGTAGCAGCCGAAATCAACGACAGCCCAGCTGACGACCTCGGGCATATCATAGAATGTCTTTTCGCAATACCAATAGGTGCTTCTGTCGGCTTCGATATAGTAGGTTTCGTCATCGGAGCGGCGCGAGAGGAATCTTTCGGACTCCTGCATAATAATATACTCACCGGTATCGGAATTCTTAATATTGAAATTGCGGTTTCTCGATGAGTTGCCATCGATGAGAAAGACCTTTACGTCGGACGGAATGCTCCAGAAGGCTCTGAAGTCTTCAATTGTCGCATTTATTGTGTGGGAATCGGCGCTGTATCCCCAGACGACGCAGACTTCGCCCGCCTTGAGGACTCCTTCTTCATAAGAAGGATTTACCGGAACCTTTACTGAAGAGTTTTTCCAGTACGAGTCGTAGGTTGTATAAGGCGCATCGAACCAGTCTGCCCCCGGCAAAAACGGCGTGAATTCCTGGATGGAGCGCTCAAAGTAGGTTGAAACCGACGTTGCCGCTGCTCCCTGATAGGCCATCATATAGTCGAAAATGTTGAGCTCGTGCCCCGAATTGTTGTAAAATTCATAAAATTCAAAGGGGTCTGAGCCGCCGGTGTATTTTGAATTGACGTTCTTTGAACCAAGAGCTTTCTGGTCGGGACTTATTTCCGTAATCAGCAGATCCGCTCTTTCGTTGCCGTTGTCGGCGGTAATCTGACGGATATCCGCAGCCTTCTTCTCTTTCGTCTGAGTTGAGGCGAAGGCCTTGGTCTGGGCGGCGTTCAGCTTCCCGACAGTGGCCTCGGAATATGAGTTGACGGCATCGAGATGAGTTCTCTTCAGAGACTTGAAAGCGTTCAGCTTGTATCCGTTCTCTTCTCTGTTCGAAGAAGCTTCAGGCACGTAGCTAATCGTGTAATTCGTCTTTGCAGCCTGACCGCCGTTCTGTGCGGCGTACGTTTTCAGCGGTTCGGAGCGGAAATCGACGACTGACCAGCAAATAACCTCGTCGAGGTCGGCGTAGGTCTGTCCCTTGTAATTGTGATGCGTATTGTCGTTTTCACAGTAATAAGTCTTGTCCGACGCACGTCTTGACGGGAATCTTTCCGACTGGTGCATAATCATATACGTGCCTGTCGTCGTGTTTTTAAGCGTGAAGTTCGTTGAAAGCTCAACGTCGTTTCCGTCAACGAGAAAAACCTTGACGTTATCAGGAACGTTCCAGAATTTTCGGAACTGTTCGACGTTGGCGTGCACCGAATGTGATGCCGCATTGTATATCCACAGTACGGCAAGCTCACCGGAAGCAATTTCGCCCTCGGAATATGCGGGGTTTTCAGGTCTTTTATCCGTTGTGTTCTTCCAGTAAACGTCGTAAGCGGAATAATCCGCCTTCCACCAGTCAGCCCCGGGGTAAACGGGAGAATAGCACTGGACGGACTGCTCAAAAGCCGCCGTATTTGTCGACGAAGCCCCCTGGTATGCGACCATATAGTTGAAAACGTTGAGCTTCTGCGTCGAATTATTATATACTTCAATGAATTCAAATACGTCGGTATCGGCGCGTGAAGGATAATTCGGATTCGTGCTGCGGTTGCCTTCGTCGCAGTACTGGTCAACAGAGATTTCGGTGATAATCAGCTCGGGATAGGTTTCACCGTTATCCGCAAAGGTTGTGATTCCGGGGACGGAGGCCAAAACCAGAATCAGCGCAAGAGCAATACTGAGTATACGTTTCATCTTTTTCACCCCCATCAGTATTTCCACTCGGATCGCGTCCATTTGCCGTCGGCAAATTTATACTCGTAAATGTGGCTGTTCGTATCCTCGCGGACGCATTTCGTTGCAACTCCGTCTATGAACACAAGTCCGGCTCCGTTTTCCATAGCGTAACCGATGTTGTATTTCGGGGTCAGTTCTTTTCTTATGGCCTGGTCGAACTGAGCCCAGAGTGCGCTGTTCGAGAAATGAGGCCCGTAATAAATCGGAACGAGGTCAAGTCCGTAGAAGAATTTGTACTCCGATTCGGGCAGCCCGTAGAAATCGTTCCAGCCGGCATAGGTCCAGCACATACCGCCGGCACTGGCGCCGCAGCAGAGAACGCCTTTGTTGTATGCCTCCTTCAGATATTCGTCAACCTTGAACATCTGCCAGGTGTCGAGCATATATTCGCTCTGGCCTCCGCCTACGAGAATGACGTCGGCGCCGACTATAGTATCGTGAAGATACTGATCGTCATATAATTTTGTGCACAGCGTAAGGGCTGTTACGTCATTGGTCTTGAAATGAGTTTTTGCGGTGGTTACGTAGCTGTTGACGTTTTCAACGTTGTCTTTACCCGCAGTGCAGATAACGACGGCCTTGCTGTTTTTCTTGCCTATCATATTGTAAATTTCGCGGTAGATGACAGCTCCGGCTCCGCCGCCGGCAATTACCGCGCGTTTTGTGACAGGCGGCTCGGGTTCAGCCGTAGTTTCGGGAACGGCTTCGGTCGTGTCAGGCGCCGCAGTCGTTTCTTCGGGTACAGGCTCGGTTTCGGGAACAGTGACGATTTCTGTTTCTTTTTCAGTCTGCACGGGAGTGCCGTTCTCACAACCCGCAATCGCAGGCAAAATAAAAACGGAAATCAGCAGCAGAGCGACGAAGCAGATAAACTTTGTTTTCTTCATTGTCAAAGCCTCCGGCAATTCTTTTGGTTAAATACAAGTATATCACACAGCAAACACAAAAGCAATATTTTACTTTAAATATAATTAAAAATGAGAAGGGAGCCTCATCCGTCACGGCTGCGCCGTGCCACCTTCCCCCGTGGGGAAGGCAAGAAAAAAAGCTCTTCTATACTTACTTCCTCCGTGGGAAGGCAAGAAAAAGCTCTTCTATACTTACCTTCCCCCGTGGGGAAGGCAAGAAAAAGCTCTTCTATACTCACCTTCCCCGTGGGGAAAGCAAGAAGTGAACAATAAAACTTGCCTTCCACACGGGGGAAGGTGGCAAAGTCGGCATGGTCCGACTTTGACGGATGAGGCTCCGTAGTCATTCTTTCTCTATCAGAACAATACCGCAAAGGCCCTTGTACGACGTAACGTCATAATAAACCGGACTTACCGTGTGACCGTCGCGCAGCTCGTAGAAGATTTTGAACTGAAGAAAGCTGAAGCGCCAGAGCTTCAGTTCGCGAACGTACACCTTGTAGCCGCAGGCGGCCATAGTGTGAGAGCCGTAGGTGCCGTCGGCAGTTGTAAAAATAAACGGAAGTCCGCGGTTTACGGATTTTATTGCAAGATATTTGCCGAAAATGCCGTTCAGATGAAGGCTCGTGTCCAGATCAAAGCCAAGGCGGCCGGACGTCACTTCAAGCATAGTCCGGGTATCGGACACGTTTTTTCCGTCGATTTCACCCCAGAGGGAGTTAGTCACCCGCCGCATATCCGTCCAGATCAGCGGAAAATCAAATTCATCGGATATAAGATTTCTCGTATGAATATATTCCCCGTTTGCGTTTTTAACAAGAGGAGACATGTTGCCGCCGTTGGCGTCGACGGTCAGTGCGTAAATTTTCGGCTCGTCAAGAGACGGAATATACGGCACGCGAGCCTCGTCAGATGGAAAGCCAGTTTCAAGATATTTTCCGTTTTCCATCGGGAAAGGATTGTCGGCAAAATACTGCAGAACGATAAACGGGGCGCATAGCCAGCAGTTTCCTTCGGACCACCGGCTGCCGTCTGCCCTGATTGTCTCGTAGCAGCTCAGTTTGTACTGAGTGAAGCCCTTTACCTCAAGTGAGTTCACGGCATACAGCTTCCACTTGTCCCCGAATCTGTCATTCATATAAGCATCGGTGTCAAATATCTTCCCGCAGCCCTCTGCACCGTCAATCTGTCCTTCATAGTGCTCCGAAACCGTCAGATTTTCAAGTTTTTCAAGCTCATCTGCGTCTTCTTCATCAAGAGGAAGGTACTCCCCTTCCTTTTCATACAGGAAAGCCCCGGGGATAACGTAAACAAGCTTTCCCTTCTCTTCGTCAGAGGACGGAGCACTCCCTTCGAAGCTGAAAGAGTAAACTCTGAACTCTGCGTCGATGAGAATATAGCCGTTATCCCCGCTGAAATCGACGAGGACGGAGTCCGTAACGGTTTCCCCGCTGACAATTTCCACCGACGTTATCTTTTCAATATCAGTCGTGTTGAACTGAAGTCCCGCTATCCTTGCAGCTCCCGCCGAAAGCAGATAAAGGGATTCTTTCAGCTCTTTCATATACTCTTCGTCATCTATCAGCAAAGAGGGCGGTGATGCGGCCGTTTCTTCGTTTTCATTGCTTTCTTCCGCCGTTTCACTCACCGTCTGCGGCGAATCCGGCATAACTTCATTCATTTTTTCATCGTGCTCCTTCCATCCTGCCATACCGGACATAATGCAAAGGCCGAAGACAATCGCAAGGACAAGCACTGCAATTATTGCATATTCAAGAATTCTTTTCAATTTCAAATGATAACCCTCTCTTTTTGAATTGTTTGTGAATAATTTGAATAAATTATAAACCATTGTTCTTCTTTTGTCAACAACATTTTTAATATTTTGTTAATGAAATTTGTGGTGGAAATCCTGCAAAAAACTTGCAATCCGGATTAATAAGTGATATAATTATAATGCACCAAAATTGGTTTTCACGTTGAAAAACGGCATACAGAACGATAATTTATTAAGGAACGGTGATAAAAATGGCAGTAAAAATAGTAGAAACCTCACTCCGTGACGGTCATCAGTCCCTTTGCGCCACGCGAATGACCACAGATGAAATTGTGGCAATGGCCGAAATTCTCGACAGAGCCGGCTATTACGCAATGGAGGTCTGGGGCGGGGCCACCTTTGACTCCTGCCTTCGCTTCCTCGACGAAGATCCCTGGGAAAGACTGAGAAGGATTCGCGCGGTGTGCAAAAACACAAAGCTTCAGATGCTTTTCCGCGGCCAGAACATGCTCGGTTACAGAAACTATGCGGATGACGTTGTCGACCTGTTCTGCAAGAAATCCATTGAAAACGGAATTGACATCATCAGAATCTTCGATGCACTCAACGACATCAGAAATCTGCGTCAGCCCGTGCTCTCCACCAAAAAATACGGGGGCAGCGTTCAGATTGCCCTGAGCTACACGACCTCCCCCATTCATACGGTTGAATATTACGTAAATCTTGCAAAGGAAATCGAAGAGCTGGGCGCAGATTCAATCTGCGTCAAGGATATGGCCGGGGTACTCACTCCCGCCGCGGCACGTGCTCTCTTTACCGGTCTGCGCAAGAACACGAAGCTCCCACTGGAGCTTCACGGTCACTGCACCGGAGGAATCTGCGAGATGACCTATCTTGCAGCCATCGAATCCGGCTGCGATATCATCGACACCTGTCTGTCTCCCCTGTCCAACGGAACGGCTCAGCCCTCAACCCAGGCATTCAATCTTGCTCTTGCCGGAACCCTTGATGCACCCGGACTCGATTCAAAGGTGCTGAACGAATGCGAGCCCCTGATGGAAAAGACCAAGCAGAAATATCTTGCAAACGGTATGCTCAACCCGAAGGCCCTCTCGGTCAACCCGAACATACTGACATACCAGGTTCCCGGAGGAATGCTGTCGAACCTCATGAGCCAGCTCAAAGCACAGAATGCCATGGATCGCTACGACGAGGTTCTGAAAGAGGTTCCCCTTGTCCGCAAGGATATGGGATATCCCCCGCTCGTCACCCCCCTGTCCCAGATGGTCGGAACGCAGGCAGTGCTCAACGTACTTATGGGCGAGAGATACAAGATAGTCGCAAAGGAAATCAAGGATTACCTGAAGGGCAGATACGGAAAATCCCCGGCTCCCATAGATCCCGTAATAATAAAAAAGATTATCGGTGACGAAAAGCCCATAACCTGCCGTCCTGCCGACCTCCTTTCACCAGAAATGCCGGCAATACGCAAGAAATACCCGGAACTCATCAAATGCGACGAAGACGCTCTTTCACTCGCGCTGTTTGAAAACGAGGCAAAGGACTTCCTGTCAAGAAAATACGGGCTTGAAGAAGATACAGAAGAATTTGAAATCAACGTAAAGGAGCTCAAAAAATGAACAAGTTCGGCCTTTCATTGATTAACGGCCTCGAACCGAACCTCGGCGAGGGAGTGATAGTATCAATAGTATCAATTCTTCTCGTGTTTCTCATTCTCGGAATCATCATTGCAGTCACTTATTTCATCGGTCTTGCAATCCAGAATGCAGTAAAGAAAGCTCCCGTAAAGGCGGTTGCTCCCGCTGCAGCGACCGACGAATGGGGCGGACTTGACATTGATGACGCGGATGCCGTCGCAGCCGTTCTTGTTGCCTCAATTGATTACAGAAACGAAATACATCAGAATGTAAAGGTTGTCAGCGTAAAGGAAATACGCTGATTACCTGCCGTCAAAACATACTTATCAGAATACCGGGGAAAGTTTGTTCGGAATCCGAACCGGTTCCTCCGCAAATGAAAGGATATTATTATGAAAAAGTATAAAGTCAAAGTAAACGGAAGAGTTTTTGAAGTCGAGCTTGAAGCCGTCACCGAATCCGACGGCCACATTGATGCTCCTGCCGCAGAGGCGGCCCCGGCCGCTGCCGTAAACGGCACCCCCGTCGTGACCCCCATTGCCGGAAAGGTGCTTGACGTTAAGGTAAAAATCGGCGAGTACATCAAAAAAGGCCAGACAGTTGCAGTCGTTGAGGCCATGAAGCTCGAAAACGAGGTTCCCGCCACAGCCGAGGGCAAGGTTGTCGACATCAGAGTTACAAAAGGTGCCGCAGTCAACAATCAGGACGTTCTGGTTGTTCTTGCATAAAAAGCTGCCATGAATATTTTAGACCTGATTAAATCCATTGCCGAAGGAACTGCCATTGCCGGATTCTTCAAAGGCGACGGATGGATGCGTCTTGTGATGATACTTATCGGCCTAGTATTTCTGTATCTGGCCGTAAAGAAGGACTTTGAGCCCTATCTGCTCGTCCCCATTGCCTTCGGCATCATACTTGTCAACCTGCTTCCCGATATTTACGTCACCTACGGAGAAAACGGTGAAATCGTTTCCCGCGGCCTGCTCGGATACCTGCACATCGGCGTTGAGTGCGAGCTTTATCCCTGCCTTATCTTCCTCGGAATCGGAGCCACGACCGACTTCGGTCCGCTGATTGCCAACAAAAAGACCATGCTGCTCGGCGCTGCCGCCCAGGTCGGTATCTTCGTTGCCTTCTTCGGAGCCCTGCTTCTCGGTATGAACTACTTTGATGCCGCCTCAATCGGCATTATAGGAGGAGCCGACGGTCCCACGGCCATTCTCGTCTCAAACAAAATGAACGCCGCAAAAATGCTTGCTGAAAGCACAGGCGGGAATCCCCCGAGCGCAGACCTTCGCGCCGGCATCGCCCTTGCCGCCTATTCCTATATGTCACTCGTTCCCGTAATCTTCCCTCCCATCATCCGCCTTTTCACGACGAAGAAGGAGAGAATGATTCACATGGAGCAGCTTCGCGAGGTTTCGAAGGTAGAAAAGATCCTCTTCCCAATTGTCGTAACCGTCTCGGTCTGCGTCATCGTTCCTTCGGCAACTCCGCTTATCGGCTGTCTGATGCTCGGTAACCTCATCAAGGAATCCGGAGTCGTTCCGAATCTCGTCAAGACCTGCGCAAACGCCCTTCTGTATATCTGCACGGTTCTGCTCGGTATTTCAGTCGGAGCAACCGCCATCGGCACAACTTTCCTTACATGGGGCACAATCAAGGTATTCATCCTCGGTATTTCAGCCTTTGTCATTGCCGCAATCAGCGGACTTCTCTTCGGTAAGCTGATGTGCCTGTTCACCCATGGCAAGATCAACCCGATGATAGGCGCTGCCGGAGTATCAGCCGTTCCCATGGCCGCCCGCGTCGTTCAGAAGGAGGGTCAGCGTGAAGACCCCTCAAACTTCCTTCTTATGCACGCAATGGGCCCGAACGTAGCAGGAGTAATAGGCTCCGCCATCGCAGCCGGCATACTTATGTCGCTGTTTTTGTAAAAAAATGAAAGACCCGAGACACGTAATTCTTTTGCGCAGGGTCGACTCGACGTCTGCGTATATAAAGCGCAGGCGTCGTTTTTTACGCGACAGGACCTTTGTCACGGCGCGCTCGCAGACCGCAGGTCACGGAAGACGCGGACGCAGCTGGGAAAGTGCTCCCGGCCAAAACCTGCTGTTTTCAGTTTATCTCGAAGACGAAACGCTTGTAAAACAATTTGAACGGCTCTCGCTCTTCTCTGCTCTTGCAGTAATCCGAGTCCTGTCAGAATACTCAGTTGAAAATCTTTCGCTCAAATGGCCGAACGACGTCTATGCCGATGGCCGCAAAATCTGCGGTATTCTGCTTGAAGGGATAACTGAGGACGAAAAGCTCAAATCCGTCGTCATCGGCATCGGAGTCAACGTAAATCAGTCCGTTTTCGGACCGGACAAGAGACGCGAACCGACCTCCGTCTTTCTCGAAACAGGTAAGAAGGCAAAGCTCGGAAGGATACGCAGACGCGCGTTTTGTGAACTCCTTCAAATATTTGAAGAAATAAAAAAAGGCGACGATTCACTGATAAAAGAGGCACAGTCGCTCGATTTTCTTTCCGGAAAAGACGTTTTAGCGGAAATCGGCGGCGAAACCAGAGAGGTACAAGTTGTCGGTATTGAACCGGACTGCACGCTGAGGGTAAACTGCGACGGGCAGGAAACGAGACTGAATTCAGGGGAAATCAGCTTTCATATATAACTGAACCGCAGCCGTAAGGTCTGCGGTTTTTTCTTGACTCTTTATTTTATTTGGTGTATTATATATTTGCGGAATAACTTGTGACCGTTTCATTTTTGAAAGGAGTTCAAAAGCCGATGAAAAAGATAAGCGATATAATGAACACCAAAATCAACAAAAGAATGATATGTGCTGTTTTTATTGCGGCGGTTCTGTTATCCGTATTAGGAGTAATAGACTTAATCCTTAATCCGGGTTCTGACTTTGAGGTGCTCCCCGATTTTCCTTGTTACTCTTACCCCCAGACAACTCTGTCTATGTACGTGGTATCCGAGGAACCCGTATCAGAGAAAACGTCAGCTCTTGTCAATGAAGCATTCAATAAAATCACAAAAACAAAATTTGACACTAAAGTTGTTCTGCATTTTCTGACATACGATGAGTATTATTCAACAATCGAAAATATCATTGAAGAGTACGAAAAATATGTCGAGCTCGGTGAAGAGGCTGAAAAGGAATTCCGGAAAGCCAGGAAGGCAGCCAGGGATAACGGTGTTGCCACCGATAAGGCATGGGAAGATTCCTGGTTTGCAGAGCATCCTGATTATATTGAGTTCCGTGAGACCGAAGAATTTACAGGTAAGGATACCGCTGCGGAAGAGAATGTTATGGTCACCGTTGAAGGTGCTGAGGACTATGCGATTGCCGAACCGAAGTATCCGGATGAAAAAAAATATCAGATTGATATCATCTGGATTGACAGTTATGACAGATATAAGGAATACATCGACAACGAATGGCTCGAAAGACTGGATGATGAACTTTCGGGGGCTTCGAAGAAACTCAAAGAATACATTTCTCCCACAGTCCTCCAGTGGGTCAAGTGGTCGTCACAAGGCACATATGCCATCCCGAACAACGCTGCCGTAGGCGAATACACATACCTGCTCCTGAACAAAAAATATATGGACAAGTACTCGTATACTGCTGATGATATCCCCGACGTATTCTCGGAAAATTCAAAATTCGGGAAATATATCAGCGATATTATGCGTTACGAACCCTCAGTTGCTCCCATTCTCGGTGATCTGCCGCTGACAAACGTACTGTACTGGTCACCGAACACCGAAACCGGGAAAATTAACGGAAACGTTTTTTCCCTTATCGGATGTACTTATGACAAAGACAGAAATTTTTATTTCGAAGCTTCAGATAATGCTCCTGCGGCTATGACTAATCTGTTTGCTGACAACAACTATACTGCCCAACTGACGGAAATTCAAGCCTTAAAAGATTCAGGAGCAATCGTAAACGAAAGTGAAGCTAAAGGTAAAGAATATGCGGCCAGAGTCATAAATGGCGGATATGAACTTCGGGAGCAATTCGGTGACGAATACTATGTAAATATTCTTGAGTACCCTCGAATAAACGAAGACGATGTGTTTTCAAGCATGTTTGCCGTCTCAACCCATTCCAGGTCGCTGTACAGGAGTATGGAAATCCTATCCTGCCTTGATACCGAACCGGAACTGCGGAATATTCTTCAGTATGGGGTTCAGGGAATACATTACGAACTGACAAAAGAAGGATACGTGAAACGGCTGAACCGTGATTATATAATGAATGTAATGAACACGGGTAATCCGCTCATTGCCTATCCTGAAGAAGGAGCTTCCCCGGATATATGGGAAAATGCAAAAAAACAGACTCTTGACCTGAAGACGTCACCGCTTGCCTGTTTCAGAATACCACAGACAGCTCTCGGGAAAGAAGACGGAAAAGATGAAAAGAACGAATCGACTTCGGATGATGCACTTCTGAATCTTTCACATATTTCGGAAATTGAAACGTGCAGCCGTCTGATTGAAGAAAAGCTGAAATCAGTTAAAAACTCAGTCGAACTGAAAAACGTTATTTCCGAAGCTGCAGCACTTGCCAAAGATGCAATTGAATACCAAGCTTCTTCTGAAATCAAAGATTCGCTTTACGGTATTTACCTGAGATGGTTAAATGACAGCACGCTGTTTAATCCTACCATTTCTGAAGTTTACACTTATTTCGATAATAATTATCAAGTCAAGAATCCGCAACCTCATTATATTGTTTTTAAAACAAAAGACGAGTTTTCATATTTTCTTAATTCTTACTATGATGCGTATTACGCGAAACAATACATTAATAAGTATCCGGAAAACGGTTTCATTGTCGCAGTGCTTACCGTTGATCCATTTTACAACCTGACTTTCACATCTGAGGTCAACGTCAAGGGGAACACAATATACATAAATCTTGACGCTAAATACAAAGTTCCGGCAAGAAATAAAACCTGCGGCAACATCACATACGTGCCTTTAGACGGCAATTACAATGATCAGAAGATTGTGATTGTCGAGAGTTATTCTGAGGACACAGAATAGTAAAATTCAGCCAGGGGACGTAAGTGGTGGCGAAAAATTGGACATTTTTCGCCACCACTTACGTCCCCTGGCTGAATTCAGGTTCACTTTGTCAGATTATCCTCGGCAGATTGCGGATTATGTCGTCCAGAATATCGAAGGTTGTCTGAACGTCACCGAGCATTTTATATGCAAGATCCGTGATTACGGGCTTGCGGCGGATGTCTCCGCGGTTCCATGCGTCAATAATATCGCGGTATCTCTGTGTGACAATTCTCATCATTTCATCCCAGGAAACGTAAAGCTCGTTCTGAGCATTCGCACCGAGTGTTTCGAAAAGCCCCGGGGTGTTCATTGCCGTTTCAAGGGTAGATGCCAGCGACTCATAGCTTTCTTTGATAAGCAGGGCGTTCCGGCCGTCCGTAACCCCCTCTGCAGAGCTTGAGCCGTCAATCAGCATACTGGCTGTACCGCAAGCGGCTGCTTCCTTGCAGACAATCGGATTGTTGTCAAATACGCTCGGAAGTATAAAGAGATCTGCCATGCTGTAATACACTCTGAGCAGCTCGCGGTCTGTTATGGCACCGCGGAAACGGCAGATGTCGGCTATACCGAGCGATGCGGCATATTTTTCCATATCGGCGAGATTGTCTCCGCTTCCGACAAAAATCAGCTTGAACTTGTACCCCTTGGAAGCCAGGTTCTTTGCCCCGTCAAGAATAATCTTCTGTCCCTTGTACCAGAGCATACGGCCGACGAAGAGGAAAACAAATTCTTCGTCACCGACGCCGAGCTCGGCGCGCAGGGCTTTTATTTTATCGTCCTCCGCCCTGCCCTTCGGGAATTCAACCCCGTTCGGCATAATACGGTAAATTCCGTTGTACCCCAGCGAGCGCAGGTTCTGCCCCGCCCCACGGTTTACAACCCAGACCTCGTCGCTTGCAGAAATATTGTCCATAATGAATTTCAGGGCAACGTCCTGCATAATGCCGAGCTTCAGTGCACGACGGATGTCAATATCGAACTTTGTGTGATATGTAAACACCAGCGGCGCTTCTGCCACATCCCTCAGTTCACGGCAAAGGCAGGAGGACGAAAACGGGCAATGGCTGTGTATGATATCGGGTGTAAAATCCGACATTTTTTTCATGGCAACAGGAGTAAAAGGGTTGCCGGAACGGTATCCGACGAGCTTTTCGGTGTGCAAGCTCGGATAGCGTACAACCTCGAAATCATATTCATCCTTTACGTCGGGATAGCTCGGTACGGCAACCATTGAAGTACCGTATTGTTTTTCAATAATTTTTGCGTAATTGATTACCGTGTTTGCAACCCCGTCAATCTGAGGCGGAAATGAGTCGTTTGCAAGAAAAACTCTGAGTTTCTGATCCATATTATTTTCCTTCAAAGAAGCGGACGGCACAGTTCCCCATCCCGTCAATCTGTCGCGGAGCACACAGAATCAAGCAGATCCGGCGGGCTCCGCATTGTAGCGATAATATTATACACCACGACAGTGTATTTGTAAACTTAAGTTTTTATTGAGTTTTGGTGAAGATTGTGGTAAAATTTTATGGTCGGAACAGTTCGTTGACTAACTGAAGACAATAATGAAAAGAGGCTGAACTATGGCAAGATATATTACGATTAATCACGGAAAATTCACGGCCCGGATTGCGCCTGACAACGGCGGAATGGTCACTTCATTCACGGTTGACGGGGTGGAAACGCTGCGGCTCGACGAGACGCTTATTGACGTAAATCCCATGCTGTCCGGCGGAATTCCGCTGCTTTTTCCCTTCCCAAGCCGCACACTCGGCGATGAGTGGCAGGTTCACGGCAAAACCTACGGTATGCCGTTTCACGGACTTGTAAAGAACTGCGCTTTCGGAGTGAAATCCGTTTCCGACGATTCGGTCACTCTGTACATTACAAACTGCGAAGCCTGGCAGGACTGCCAGTACCCCTTCGATTTTCTCTTCACAGTCACTTATTCCCTCTCGGACTTCGGGCTTGCCATTCGCTGTGAGATAAAAAACCGCGGAAAGCTGCCGCTGCCTCACGCAATCGGATTGCATCCGTTCTTTAAATCAACTGACAAGAAGGCTTTTCTGCTAAAGCACACTTACGCCGTGAACTACGACTACAACGCGCATATTGACGCCGGTGAAGCCCCGAAGGATATGGAGATGTCGGAAACCTGGGACCACGTTTTTCATACTCCTTCATCTGAAGTCTTTGAAATTGAAAATCCCGCCGACGGCTACCGCGTCCGCGTGAAGGTTCCGGACTCAATGCCGGCCCTCGTCGTCTGCACGACTCAGGACTGCGCCGTCTGCGTCGAGCCCTGGTGCGGCATCCCGAACTCCGCCAATTCCGGCCGCTTCGTCCGTACGGTTGCCCCGGGTGAGAGCGACGTAATTGAAACCGTGTTCCTGGCGGAAAAGAACTGAATTATTAATAATCAAGGGGCTGAAAAAACCGGAATCAAATCCGGTGGATAAATCAGCCTCTTTTTCTTGCCTTCCCCATAGGGTGAGATGCTATCCATCTTGCCTTCCCCCACGAGGGAAGGTGTCAAAGTCGGCATAGTCCGACTTTGACGGATGAGGCTCCATCCAAATATTTTTCTTGCATATATATTCAATTCGTGGTATAATATTCATTATTTTCCTGAAAGGTCAACAAATAATGGGCACAACAAGCATAATAATTCTCGCCGTTATCGTCATTTATCTTGTGATGATGATCGGCATCGGTCTTCTCTATGCCAAGAAAAGCACAGATTCAGACGACTATTATCTCGGAGGCAGAACACTCGGCCCCTGGGTCACGGCAATGAGCGCAGAAGCTTCTGATATGTCAAGCTATCTGCTTATGGGCCTTCCCGGCCTTGCATATCTCTGCGGTCTCGCGGAGGTCAGCTGGACCGTCATAGGTCTTGCCATCGGTACCTATCTCAACTTTCTTTTTGTCTCAAAAAGACTGCGCCGTTATTCCGAAAAACTCGGTGCAATCACGGTACCGGATTACTTTTCACGCCGTTTCGGTGACAAAAAGCACATGCTCTCCCTGGTCGCCGCCCTCGTCATTCTGATTTTCTTCGTTCCTTATACGGCCTCCGGCTTCAAAGCAGTCGGAACGCTTTTCAACAGCCTCTTCGGCTGGGATTACCACGTATCGATGGTAGTCGGTGCAATCGTCATCATTCTTTACACGGTTCTCGGAGGCTTTATGGCTGTATCGACAACCGACCTCATTCAGAGCATCGTTATGACAATAGCCCTTGCCATAGTCCTCGTCTTCGGTATCTCGAAGGCCGGAGGCATCGGCGCGGTTATGGACAATGCAAAGAACGTTCCCGGCTTCCTCAGTCTTTTCAAAGGCACTTTGAACTCAACGGCAGAGACTCCTGCCGCTGACAGCTTCGGATTCTTCCGTATCGTTTCAACCCTCGCCTGGGGGCTTGGATACTTCGGTATGCCCCACATTCTGCTGCGCTTTATGGCCATCCGCCGCGAAGAGGAGCTCAAAGCTTCACGTCGCATCGCCTCCATATGGGTTGTGCTTTCAATGGCTGTTGCAGTATTAATCGGAATTATCGGTCTTGCTCTTTCTTCAGAATCACTTATCCCGACGCTCGGAACGAGCTCCGATTCCGAAACCGTAATCGTAAAGATTTCGGACTTCATGAGTCAGAACGGCATCCTGCTCACAATTGCTTCCGGCATCATTATGGCAGGTATTGTTGCCGCAACGATGTCAACCGCCGACTCACAGCTTCTTGCCGCTTCTTCAAGCGTTGCCCAGGATATAGCCGTCGATTTTCTCGGCATTAAGCTCAGCGAAAAGGTTTCAATGCTCCTCGCCCGCGGCACCGTTATCGTCATTGCCGCCATCGGCATCGTTCTTGCCTGGAAGCCCGACAGCAGCGTTTTCCGCGTCGTTTCCTTCGCCTGGGCCGGCTTCGGAGCAGCCTTCGGTCCCGTTATGCTCTTCTCACTGTTCTGGAAACGCGTCAATAAATGGGGAGCCCTTGCCGGTATGGCTGCCGGCGGAGCCATGGTCTTCCTCTGGAAATTCGTCATCTCAAAGCTCGGCGGAGTCTTCTCCGTATACGAGCTGCTTCCCGCCTTCATCGTTTCCTGCATCGCCATCGTCGTTGTAAGCCTTGCAACCCGTGCCCCCGAAAAGGACGTCACGGACGTGTTCGAACAGGTTGCAAAGAAAGCTTAATTCTTATTCTTTATAATTCTTTATAAAATCCCCCGGCGGAAACGAATTCCGCCGGGCTTTTTGTTCAGATGATGGCACGGCGCAGCCGTGACGGTTGAGGCTCCCCGTCATTTTCCTATTGACATTCATTCAAAAACCGTGTACCATATTACTATCGTCAAGATAAACAGAAGGAGTTCAACATGGCACCAACACTGCAATACACCAAATCAGTCCCTGTCCGGGGCGAATACGACGTAGTTGTCTTCGGCGGAGGCCCCTCCGGTGTCGCCGCAGCCGTCGAAGCCGCGCGCGGCGGAGCCAGCGTCCTGCTCGTCGAGGCAACGGGAATGCTTGGCGGAATGGCCACTTCAGGCCTTGTAGGACCTCTTATGACCTCATATAACCGCGAAGGCACTCGCCCTGTTGTCGGCGGAATCTACCGCGAAATCGTCGAAAGGCTTGAAAAGAAAAACGGGGTCACCGTTCCGGAAGAAACCGATGCCCCGAGTATTTATTCTTCGTTTATCAAAAGATATCATAAGCACGTCACCCCACTCGATTCATTTCTGCTTCAGATTGTCCTTGATGAAATGACAAAAGAGGCAGGAGTTGAAGTTCTGCTTTATTCGCGCTTTGCAGACTGCATCTGCGAGGACGGAAAAATCACAGGAGCCTTTATTCTCGAACTTCAGGGCATGACTGCCGTAAAATCAAAGATTTTCATCGACTGCACCGGCAACGCCGATGTCGATGAAAATCTTTGATTTTACG
>DCGL01000109.1:6948-13092 GCA_002314565.1 Clostridiales bacterium UBA1779 | reverse complement strand
GCTCATAACGGCAATTGACAGGCAGGCGGCGGAGGAGCCGCAGCCGGATTTTGCCGGGGCTTCGGTCTCGGGGGCCTTGGTTTCCTGAGCCTGTGTTTCAGGAGCTGCCGTTGTCACAACGGGAGCTTCGGTTTTGGGCTCGGCAGTTGTAATAACCGGGGCTTCGGTCTTAACCTCTGCCGTGGTGGCAGGAGCCTTGGTTTCGGGGGAAGCAGTGGTTTCCGGGGCTTCGGTTGTACCGGACTGGTCGTATTTTGTGGAATTGATTGTTCCGTATACGTCGATTTCAGAGAATCTGCCGCTGTAATAGAAGAATTTCGGGAAAGTTCCGGAAGGTCTGGGGTATACACAGGCATAAACGATATTGGTTACGTTCTTGAATTCCATTGAGAATTCGCCTGTGCAGTATCTGTAACGGAAGAGGGATGACTTGTCCTTGTCAATGGCATCGATCATTTCCCATTCACCGCCTTCGGATTTGAGCCAGGCAGCATTTCCTGTAATGGCGTTGTCATCACGGCTGTAGGGAACCGATTCGTATGCTATGGAATAAGTCTTGCCTCCGTCCTGAGAAACGAGAATCTGGAACTGCATATCCATCTGATTTATGTCGTAAGTTTTCTTGGTTTCGTAATCGTAATAAGCGGTTTCGTTGTTGAACCACAGGGCAAAGCTGTTTACATTGACATCGAGCTCCTTCCATTCATGGCTGTACATATACTTACCGGTTTCACCTGTTGTGAGCTTGTATTCAACTTCTCCGCCCGCATTGACACGGTCAGTCTGTTCGTCCTTGGTACACCAGGCAAGGTTGAAATATGAAATGCCGTACAGATCCTTGAGCGGTTCGATGGCGTAAATGCCGTCTGTCAGCTTATAAACGTGAGTTTGATCCTGATAATCGTTTCCGTACTTCGGGCTGTTGAAATATGAGGGGATGTATGCAATTACATCAGTTTTTCCTTGGGTGTCAACAAAGTATTTGCCGTCGTTTGTGCTTGGTTCAATGGTCAGGGTATAATGGCTTGATGTTGTTTCCTCGGCAAATGCCGCGATAAAGCTTGTTCCGACTAAAAGTGCGACGAAAACGAGTGAAAGAATTGAGCGAAGGTTTCTTTTCATTAGCTTGTCCTGCCTTTGATTTAATTATGTGTGGGAATTACTTATCCCCGGATCAGACGCTTCGTGGGGGCGTTCGTTAAGTAATTATACTTTAGTATGGTGTGAATGTCAATAAAAAGAAAAGCTTATCCCTCAAAAATCCCGAATTTTGACAGCATCAGCCTGCCGACCGCGTACGTGTACGTATCGTATGCGAGACGGGCGGTTCTGACCTGTTCGATGAGCTCGGGCTGTCCTTTTATATAGCGGACGAGGCAGTTCGGACGGTCAACCTCGAAGTTGAATGTGCCTTCGTACTCGGTCTCGATAAGTCCGCGGATAAGTCCGTCGAAATCGGCAGAGAAGAGAGTCGGGGCAAGATGCATGTCGCCTCTCGCAATTCTGCCGTTTTCTTCAAATCTTGTAAATCCGGCGTTGTCGTGAACGTGAATTCCGCGCAGGCGCGAATCGAGGCGTTTGACCTCGTCGTATTGAGAAAGACCGTTGGTGTGAGCGTGCCCGACGTCCCAGTTTGCCTTGAAGAGCGGGTGCCCGATTTCGTCGATTATTACGTTGAGGTCTTCGGCTGTTGTCGTAAAATGTGGGTCGATTGGGTATTTGAAGCCTATGTTTTCAAGAAGGAGCTCGATACCGTACCTTTCGGCGGTAGGCAGCAGCTTTTTAAAGAATTCTATATTCTTTTCAACGAATTCCTCGCGTGTCATTGGGGTAAGGGGAGTGCCGGGGTGGATTGTTATAGACGGGCATCCGATTTTGGCTGCCATCTCAATGGAACGGGGAGTTTTTTTCATATAGAATGCTCCTCCGTCCTCACCGAGAAGGTTGCCTGCGGGTTCGTGACACTGAACGGGAGTCATATTGAATCTTGCAAATGCTTCTTTGTAGTCTCTGATTGCGTCCTTGTATGCGTCGGTGAAATACGGACTGCCGGGCATAAAAGATGAGAAAAATGAGACGTCCATATGCGTGAATCCCGCTTTTGAAAGATGCTCAACAGTTTCCCCAATCGTATCGTACATTTCAAGCAGAACGCCGTTTGACGTTGATAAATACATGTATATACTTCCTTTGGTGACCGGGACGTTTTCCCGGCTTTTTTATTCTTCGGCGAAAACTTCCGTTGCTTTTACGGCGCGATGCCAGCCGCAGAGAGCCTTTTTACGTTCGGCTTCAGTCATTGAGGGGGTAACCGTGCAGTCAATTGAACGGAGTTTTATGATTTCGTCTGTTGATGAAACGGCGCCTGTTGCCAAAGCCGCAAGGAAGCAGGCTCCCATTGCGGTGGTTTCAACGCATGAAGGACGTACGATATTGCGTCCCAGAAGGTCCGCCTGAATCTGAAGCAGCAGCCCGTCTCTTGACGCACCTCCGTCTACGTTCAGGAAGGGAATATCAAAGCCGGAGTCCTTCTGCATAAGGTCAATGACGTCAGTCGTCTGATATGCCATTGAATCTTCAACGGCACGCACGAAATGAGCGCGTGTAGTGCCTCTTGTGATGCCGAAGAAGCTGCCTCTGGCATATGCGTTCCAGTACGGAGCTCCGAGTCCGACAAAGGCGGGAACGAAATAGACTCCTCCGCTGTTCTTGACGCTTCCGGCAATTCCGGCCATTTCTTTAGCATTGGTGATAAGGCCGAGACCGTCGCGAAGCCACTGAACGGCGGCTCCGCAGATGAATACGCTGCCTTCAAGGGCGTAGCTTACTTTGCCGTCAAGACCCCAGGCAATCGTGGTGACAAGGCCGTTTTCAGAGAAAACGGGTTTGTCTCCGGTGTTCATAAGCATAAAGCCGCCGGTGCCGTAGGTGTTCTTGACGTCGCCGGGCTTGTAACAGCACTGACCGAAAAGCGCGGCCTGTTGGTCTCCTGCCACGCCGGCAATCGGAATTTCAGCACCGAAAAGGGCTTTGTCCGTGTAACCGAAGATGCCTGACGAGGGCTTGACTTCCGGCATAAGCTGACTCGGAACGTTCAGAAGCTGCATAAGTTCTTCGTCCCATTCAAGCGTGTTTATGTTGTAAAGCATGGTGCGCGAGGCGTTTGAATAGTCCGTTGCGTGAACGCGGCCGCCGGACAGGTTCCACATAAGCCAGCTGTCGACGGTGCCGAAGCAGAGTTCTCCTTTTTCGGCACGTTCGCGGGTGCCGTCTGCGTTTTCGAGTATCCAGCGGATTTTTGTGCCCGAGAAATATGGGTCGATGACGAGACCGGTTTTGCGGCGTACTTTGTCAGTGAGTCCCCCGGATTTCAGAACGTCACAGTATTCTGAGGTACGGCGGCACTGCCAGACGATGGCATTGTATACGGGTTCACCGGTTTTTCTGTCCCAGATAATCGTGGTTTCGCGCTGATTTGTGATGCCGATGCCGAAAATTTCGTCAGCTTGGGCTCCGGCTTTTTCCATAGCCTCTTTTGCAGTCTGAAGCTGTGTTTCCCAGATGTCGGCGGGATTGTGCTCCACCCAGCCTTCGTGCGGGAAAATCTGCGGGAATTCCTTCTGGGCTATGCTTACGATTTTTCCGTCGGGAGTGAAGAGTATCGTGCGGGAGCTTGTTGTTCCGGCATCCAGTGCCATTATATATTTTTTCATGATGCGCGTTCCTTTCGTTAATAAACAAAAATACTCTGCCCCGCATATAAGCGAAACAGAGTATTATTGTCAGCGTATGTCGACTGTAACCTTTTTACCGGTTCCGGCTGCGGCAGCTTTTACAACGGTACGGATTGCTTTGGCAATCTTGCCGTGCTTGCCGATGACCATTCCCATTTCGTCGGGCGCTACGGTCAGAACAAATCTGATTTCCTCTTCGTCCTCAGTACGGGTAATATTTACTTCGTCGGGAGTGTCTACGATTGCAGCGACAATGTCGTGAAGAATTTTTTCGGGATCCATTGAATACTCCCGAATTATTCGGTTACACCGGCTTTTTTGAGCAGAGCCTTTACTGTCTCAGTGGGCTGTGCACCCTTCTTGAGCCAGTCCTGGGCCTTCTCAACGTTGAATTTGATTTCGCCGCCGTTGAGGGGATTGTAGTATCCTACTTCGTCAACGAAAGCATTTCTGGCAGTGCGCTGATCGGCAACTACTACGCGATAGAAGGGCTGCTTCTTTGCGCCCATTCTGCAGAGTCTCATTCTTGTCATGGTTTTTGTTCTCCTTAAGGAATTTATTTTAAATTTTTGTTATCTGGATGGAGTTCAGAAGGGGAAGCGCATCTTGCGTCCGTGACGGCCCTTCTGCATTGAGGTGAATTGCTTCATCATCTTTTTGGTCTGTTCAAACTGCTTGAGCAGTCTGTTGACGTCGGCAACCGTCGTGCCGGAGCCCTTTGCAATTCTTTCCTTGCGTGAGTTGTTGATGATTTCGGGCTTGGTGCGTTCCTTCATAGTCATCGATTTGATGATGGCTTCGGTACGTCCTATTGCCTTTTCGTCAATCTGAACGTCCTTGAGGGCGTTTGCATTCATACCGGGAATCATTCCGACGAGCTGCTCGAGATTGCCCATGTTTTTAATCTGGGCGAACTGGTCGAGGTAATCGTCGAGAGTGAAGCTCTGCTCGCGCATCTTCTTCTCGAGATCGGCAGCCTGCTTTTCGTCATACATCTGCTCGGCTTTTTCAATGAGTGACAGAACGTCGCCCATTCCGAGTATGCGCGATGCCATACGGTCGGGGTAGAAGGGCTCAATTGCGTCCATCTTTTCACCCATACCGACGAACTTAATGGGCTTGCCGGTTACGTATCTGACCGAGAGAGCGGCACCGCCTCTGGTATCGCCGTCGAGTTTTGTGAGAATGACGCCGGTGATGTCGAGAAGCTCGTTGAACTTTTCGGCAACGTTTACGGCATCCTGACCTATCATTGCGTCAACGGTGAGCAGAATTTCGGTGGGATTGGTTTCGGCTTTTATGTTTTTCAGCTCGTCCATAAGCTCTTCGTCGATGTGCAGACGTCCTGCCGTATCGATGAAAACCATGTCGTTCTGATTGGATTTGGCGTATTTAAGTCCTTCTTTTGCGATTGTAACGGGCGACACGTCGGTTCCCATTGAGAAAACCGGGATGTTTATCTGTTCGCCGAGGACCTGCAGCTGCTTGATGGCAGCGGGACGGTAAACGTCGCAGGCGACCAGCAGCGGACGCTTGCCCTGCTTTTTGTACATGGCGGCAAGCTTTGCGGCGTGAGTGGTTTTACCTGCACCCTGAAGACCGCACATCATAATGACTGTGGGAGGGGCAGAGGAGATTGTCAGCTTTGCCTGGGAGCTTCCCATGATGTTGGTGAGCTCCTCGTTTACAATTTTGACTATCTGCTGAGCGGGAAGCAGGGATTCGAGAACGTCGGCCCCGACTGCGCGCTCCGTAACTTTATTTATGAATTCTTTGACGACCTTGAAGCTGACGTCGGCTTCAAGCAGCGCGAGCTTGATTTCGCGCATACCGGCCTTGACATCTGCCTCAGTCAGCTTTCCTTTGCTTCTGAATTTTTTGAATGCTTCGGAAAGTTTATCTGTAAGACTCTGAAACATTAGGGGTCAATCCTTTATCGTTTTTTGTATCAGCTTAATCTGTTCGCCGATTTCCGCGTTTCCGGTTTCCTCGGCATTCTTTGCAATTTTTTCTGCCGCTTCGCTTATTATCCTGAACTTTTCAGCCGTATGAAGCGTTTCTTCGTAGTGCTTCAGTTCGTCCCCGCCTCTGACTATCAGGTCTCTCACGCCCTGGCGTGTGATCCCAAGCTCTTCGGCGATTTCGGCAAGCGACATATCTTCGTTGTAGTACATATCCAGAGCTTCGCGGCAGCGGTCTTTGAGCAGCTCGCCGTAAAAGTCAAGCAGATATCCGATTTCAATGTCTTTTTCGAACATGGAACCCGCCCTCCGTATACGTTTTGTACTCCGTTTTTGATGTAAAGCAAATAACTTTACATATTATACTACCGGAAGTCAGGTTTGTCAATAATTATTTGATTTTTTTCAATAATTTTTGAGCCGTGGGACGTGTAGCCGGGGGACGTAAG
>DCGL01000109.1:0-6896 GCA_002314565.1 Clostridiales bacterium UBA1779 | reverse complement strand
CCCCGGCTACACGTCCCACGGTCCGCTCAAAAAATCTTATATTCCGAGTGGAGGATTTACGCAGAATTTTGTATTTTCGCAGACGTAAGAGATTCCACAGAGCTCACGAAGCAGGGTCTGGGCATATTCGCTGTCTTTAAACTTGTATCCGTTTGAATAAAGAACGTAGTCAAGGTTGGCGCGTATGAACAAGAGGCGCCATCTCCAGGATTTTTCAACGGCTTCGGGAAGAACTGCATCAACCCGGTCGATAATCTTCTTGACTTCGGGAATGGCGGTGCCCCATTTGGTGCGGAAATGCCAGCAGTCGTTTTCGTCAGCGGGGGCAATATGATCGCGCTTGAGTGAGGATTCCATCAGCTGGCAGGCGCGTACGAGTTCGTTGAGTGTGAATTCGTCGGTGACTGAAAACTCGGAGCGGAAATAATCCTTCAGGCAGTCGGCCGTATGGGTGTAGTATCCGCAATAGAAGCCGGCAACAATAAATTTGTTGATATCCTCGTATCTTCCTTCTGAATAGAGGTATCCGCCGTTGTTATATGCTCCGATGTTTTCTTCAACGTTGTTCAGATACATCGGAATCGGGTTGGCTCCGTATCCTCCCCAGGGTTTGGCGGGATTCTGCATACTGATTTCCGGGAAGTCAACGAAGCGGACTCCGTCCGGAATTCCGTTCTTGGCAATAACGCCGGGCAGTCTGCCGGACTGGAAGCAGGTCATAACATAAGGAGCCCAGTTGTATTCTCCTTTTGCAAGATGAGCATAGAAATCATCCCATTCGTTCGGATTATTAACGTTGAAATGCCAGGTTGAGATGCAGAGAGAAGCATCCGGGAAGTACTTCGGAAGCATCTCGCGGGCAGCGTCGGCAACCCTCATAAAGCCGTTCGTTGGCCAGGGATAGCAGGCGTCACACTGACAGCCTCCTTCATCGTACGGCCAGATGTAGAAATACTTAATATCTTCGCCGCTGAAAGCCTTGTAAATTGCTTCGATGGCATCGCGGCAGTATTCGAGTCCGCCGGGCAGGGAAGGACAGACCTCGGTTATGAACTCGGCATAAATCTTTCTGAGATAGTGCCCGTGCTCATCGGGCTCCATATTGGCGGCGAGGGATTTCGGGTAGTTTGCAAAGCCCGTATTTGAGAACAGAATCAGGGCTGAACTCATACCGCATCTGCGGCCGAAAGCAAGCTGTTTCTTGACTCTTTCAATCATTTCGCGGGCTTCCGGTTCGTCGTACGAATTGTAATGCTGCATTGCGACGACCATCATAAGCGCGTTGAAGCCGCGAAGCGCCTGCTCGGCAATATGCTGACACTCCTCTTCCATAGGGGCGTTGTGGTGGAAATTGTAAAAATGAGAAGCAAGATATATTCCTCTGACGGATTTCTTCATCCTGTGCTCAATCGGAAGGGAAGGAGCACAAAAGCCGCCCTTTCCGTCAAAAAGCCCCTTGAGCAAAAATCTTCCGACACCTGCAAAAACGTTTGAAACGCAGTCGGCGCTGACGAGCACGCTGCCGTTTTCATCTTTTACGTTGTAGCTGTCTTTTTCAATTTTATCGTTTATTTCGAAGATGAAATTAATATCAGCCTTGTCCGCAACGCCGCACAGACGCTCGGAAAAGCGACGTTCAAGCACGGTTTTCAGAGTATCAAAACTATCCTTTGGCAGGTTTCTGTTCTGCAGAGAAAAAGTGGTCATGAGTGTTTCCTTTCGGGTAATTGTTGTGCTTAATATAAACCGAATAATCTTTATGGCAATTATACTACCTGCGGTTTGCTTTGTCAATCTTAAATTTACTGCCGCCGAGCCGGGGGACGGTTCTGTGGCACGGCCGGAAAACGGCACAGTACCGAGAGACGCTTCTGTGGCACGGCCGGATTTGATACGAAAAATCTTGACAAAAAGCCGCATTTGTGCTAATATATTCGCTTGTAGTCCGTGAACTGTCTACAATAATATAATGCAGTTGAATTTTGGACACAGAGAAGGAATATTTTATGAACACACTTTTGTGTATAGCTGTAGCTCTTGTTGCAGGTCTTGCCATGACAAGAGTTGTAAAGCCGTTCAATCTGCCGGCAGTAACCGCCTACCTGGTTGCCGGAATACTAATAGGACCCTTCGTTCTCGGCCGTCTCGGCATCGAAGGTCTCGGTTTCACTACACTTGCGGAGGTTGAAAAGCTCGGTCTCATCAGCGACGTTGCCCTCGGCTTTATCGCCTTTGCAATCGGCAACGAATTCCGCCTTTCCGACCTCAAAAAAATCGGAAAGCAGGCAACCGTAATCGGTATCTTCCAGGCCTGCGTTGCCACTGCCTTTGTTGACATTGCACTGATTGCGATGCACTTTATGTTCCCCGACAAGGTAACGGTTTCAATGGCTCTCACTCTCGGGGCAATTGCCGCAGCCACGGCTCCTGCCGCAACTCTGATGGTTGTCCGTCAGTACAAGGCAAAGGGAGAGCTTACTTCACTCCTTTTACCCATCGTTGCTCTCGATGACGCAGTAGGTCTTGTCATTTTCTCAATTTCGACAGGAATTGCAAACGCCATCAGCTCATCCACAATCGACGTTTTCTCAATTGCCGTAAATCCGGTTATCGAGATTGTCGGTTCTCTCGCTCTCGGCGCTGCAGTCGGATTTTTGTTCTCCTTCTGCGAAAAGTTCTTCCATTCAAATTCAAAGAGACTTTCTCTCGCCGTCACGGTCGTTATTCTGACAGTTGCCCTGTCAAAGCTTCATTTTGAAATCGGTCCCGTTGAAATCGGTTTCTCACCTCTGCTCGTCTGCATGATGCTTGCCACCGTTTTCTGCAACGTCTGCGATTTCTCACTCGAACTGATGGACAGAACGGACAAGTGGACGTACCCGCTCTTCATTCTGTTCTTCGTTGTCAGCGGCGCCGAGCTTGAACTTGACGTTTTCAAGGACTGGGTCGTTATTCTCGTCGGAATTGTATACATCATCTTCCGCTCCGCCGGTAAGTATTTCGGTGCGGACTGGAGTTCAACATTCACGCACTGTTCTGTCCCCGTCCGTAAGTACCTCGGCATCACACTCCTTCCTCAGGCAGGAGTTGCCCTCGGTATGGCTTCAACCGTCGGCGCCACGATGGGCGCTGAAGGAGCCCTCATCCGTAACATCGTCCTCTTCGGCGTTCTGATTTACGAAATCGTCGGTCCCTCCCTCACCAAGTGGGCGCTTACCCGTGCCGGCGACATCGTCGAAAAAGACCCCGCCAAGACCGCCCGCAAGAATCCCGAACCCAAAGCCTGATAATATAACGCTAATTACCGGTATGCCGCCAGCATACCGGTAATTTTGATGACAAGGGACAATCCGACTGACGTCGGGTTCTTTTGTCATCTCACCGTTTTTGCCAGATGACAAGGGACGGTTCTTTTGTCATCTCGCCGTTTTTGCCAGATGACAAAAGAACCGTCCCTTGTCATCTTTTATTTGACATATATTGGATTATGTAATATAATTTAACATATTATTTTTACAGAGGTATTCAGGTGAAAACCTTACTTGTTATTGACGGAAACAGCATAGCGAACAGAGCGTATTTCGGTGTGAAGGAGGGCTTGTCGACAAGCCGCGGAATTCCGACGAACGCCATTTTCGGATTTATCAATATCATCACGAGGCAGATGGAGCAATACAAGCCCGACAAGGCTGTCGTTGCCTTTGACGTTCACGCCCCGACCTTCAGACACAAAATGTTCGACGGCTACAAGGCCGGAAGACGCCCTATGGATGAGGCTCTGGTTATTCAGATGCCGTATACTGCAAAGGTGTCAGAGGCACTTGGCTGCAACGTCATCGAAAGAGAAGGGTACGAGGCCGACGACGTTCTCGGCACCTACTCCAAGCTCGGCGACAGCGAGGGCTGGCGCACCCTGCTACTGACCGGTGACCGCGATTCGCTTCAGCTTATCAGCGACACGACGAGCGTCATTCTTGCAACCAAGGGCGAGTACGTTCTGTTTGACCGCAGTCATTTCTTTGAGGAGTACGGCATTCAGCCCGAGCAGTTCATAGATATGAAGGCCATTATGGGCGATTCCTCCGACTGCTATCCCGGAGTTCCCGGTATCGGTGAAAAAGGAGCCCACGACCTTATGGTTCACTTCGGCTCCCTTGACGAAATATATGAAAAATACGCTTTTGCCGAAAGCAAATTAAAGCCCGGCACGATAAAAAAGCTTGAAGAAGGCCGCGATTCGGCATATTTCTCAAAGACTCTCGCAACCATTTTCCGCGAGGTTCCGGTTCCCGGAATTGAGGAGCTCGAAGACCTGAAAATCCGCCGCGGTGAAGCCCTGAAGCTCTTTACCGAGCTCGAATTCGGAGGCTTCATCAAAAAATTCGGCCTTGACAAAAAGGATGCCGATGAGCTGTCGGAGCTCTGCGATACACACAACGCACAGACCCTCGAAGGAGTACTCACAGACGGTACAGCCGTATCGTTCTGGGACGGATATATCTTCGCATACGACGGAAAAACCGTGACAACGGTGCCCGAAACTGCCGAAAATCACCGTCTGATTTCAGAAAATTGCGAAAAGCTTATCTGCCGTGACGCCAAGAGCTTCTGCCGTGAAGCCGAAAGATTCGGCGTAATCACGCGCGGTTTCGGCTATGATATCATGCTTGCCGCCTACGTCATAGACCCGCAGCTGAGCACTTCGATTGACGACCTCGTCACCGTTTTTCTCGGTGACGTCCGCACGGATTGCCTTCCCGACGCATATTACGTTTTCAAGCTGAAGCCCGTCATCGACGTAAAGCTTAAGGAAAACGGCGGTGAAGAGCTTTATAAAAAAATAGAAATGCCCCTGTCCGACGTCCTCTGCGATATGGAAAGCCGCGGTTTCTGCGTTGACCTTGACGGTCTTGCCGATTACAAGCTTAAAATCACCGACGATATCGAGGCCCTGACCCGGGCGATTTATTTCCAGGTCGGGCACGAGTTCAACGTCAACTCCCCGAAACAGCTCGGCGAGGTCCTCTTTGACGAACTGAAGCTTCCGTACGAGGGAAAGAAGACGGGAAACTATTCGACCTCCGCCGAAATTCTTGAAAAGCTTGCACCGTACTCAGAGGTCGTTGCGAACGTTCTCGAGTACAGAAAATATATGAAGCTGCTCGGCACCTACGTCAACGGCCTTCAGGCTGCCGCGGATAAGGAAGGAGTCCTGCACACTTCATTCCGTCAGACCGGCACGGCTACGGGAAGACTCTCCTCCGCCGAGCCGAACCTTCAGAACATCCCCGTCCGCACCGAGGAGGGCAGAATCATCCGCCGGCTCTTCAAGGCTCGTCCGGGACACGTGCTGATTGACGCCGACTATTCGCAGATTGAGCTGCGTCTGATGGCGGCGATTTCCGGTGACGAAAACATGATAAACTCCTTCAACAGCGGAAAAGACATTCACGCGTCAACCGCTGCCGCCGTATTCCATGTACCGCTTGAGGCTGTGACGCCGGAGCTCAGAAAACGCGCCAAGGCAGTTAATTTCGGAATTATTTACGGAATAGGAGCCTATTCGCTGTCGCAGGATCTCAAAATAACGCAGTCTATGGCAAAACAGTATATTCAGGATTATCTTGCAAGCTATCCGTCGGTTTCCGTATATCTCGACGATATAATTGAGCAGGCGAAGCGTCAGGGCTACGTTACGACACTTTACGGACGCCGCCGTTATATCCCCGAAATCAACGCAAGTAATGCGATGGTCCGCAAGTTCGGGGAGCGCGTTGCCATGAACAGCCCGCTTCAGGGGACGGCTGCCGATATAATAAAGATTGCAATGATTGAAGTGTCGAAGAAGCTTGCGGAAGAAAAGCTTGACGCTCATCTTATTATGCAGGTGCACGATGAACTTATCATAGACAGTGCCCCGGAATGCTCCGACCGCGCATCCGAGATATTGAAGCAGTGCATGGAAAACGCAGCAAAGCTTCCCGTGGCTCTGACTGTTGATGTGACGGTCGCCGAACGCTGGGAGAAGAGCTGATTTATGGATAACAGCATATTTCCGTATCTTGAAAGCGAAGACGGAAAGGCCTTTTTTGAGAGAATCTGCCGCGAAGAAACAGCGGCAGCCCGCAACGTATACCTCGGAGGAATCGGAACCCTGGCAGAAAAAAGAATGCACAGGGTGCTCAAAAGAGCGGTTTCAGACCCCGAATTTCACGAAATCAGGCTGACCGACGCACTTGCTGCCGACGGGATTGAATATACGGGAAAGAACCGCAGAATCATCGCCGATGCGTTTTACGCGGGAGAGGTTTTCGAGGCACAGACGGGAAATTTCAGACCTCTGAAGGCAAAGCTTGAGTGGATTTTCGAAAACACTCCTTATGACGTCACGGTTATACATCCCGTCTGCACAGAAAGGTATCTTTGCTGGATTGACACCGAAACCGGAGAGATAAGCCCTCCGCACAAGGGAAAGAAAAAAAGCCCGAAGACCGAGCTTGCCGATTCGCTTTACTGGATACAGGATTTTATGTCAGACCCTGCCGTTTTTTCGCGCTTGCGTATTGCACTTTTCAATATAAGTGCCGTCGAATACAGAAACAGGGACGGCTGGGGCAAGGACAGAAAAAAGCATTCCACCCGCAGCGAACTGATACCGCAGAAACTAAACAGTGTTGAACTCCTTTACGGACCCGGCGATATCGCTGACCTCTTTCTTGAAAACGTTCCGTCTGAGTTTACTGCTTCCGATTATGTAAAAATATCCGGAATCAGGGGCATGAAAGCCTATTCCGTTCTTCACGTGCTTGAACGTCTCGGATACGTTTTCGAGGACGGCAAGCAGGGCCGCAGCAATTTGTGGCACAGAAAATAGATGACAAGGGACGGTTCTTTTG
>DCGL01000053.1:28050-29764 GCA_002314565.1 Clostridiales bacterium UBA1779 | reverse complement strand
GATGACAAGGGACGGTTCTTTTGTCATCTCGGCAAAACGGCGAGATGACAAAAGAACCGTCCCTTGTCATCTGGCCAAAATCGCGAGATGACAAAAGAACCGTCCCTTGTCATCTTAAAAAACAGCGGGAAGCCGAGGCTTCCCGCGTTTGAATTATATAAGTTTTACAGTGATGATTTCGAATCCGTGGTAGTCGAGTTCAATGCAGCCGTCCTTGACGCAAAGTTCTGAGAGATTATTCTCGAGCAGGTCGCAGATGTAGGCTTTTGTGAACGGCAGGCCGATGCGGACGCGTGCGTTTCCGCGCATATTCTTTGATTCGTAGAAGCGAAGAACTGTTCCCTCCCCGTTTTCGGCAAGCTTTACGGTCTGGCAGACGAGAGAGCCGCAGCCCGTATCTGCCGCCGAGAATTCCGTGGGAATTTCGTTTTTGTCACCGCAGGCGGCAACGGCACTGAGAGGAGAGTTGAGGAAGGCGGCGATGCGTACCGTGTCGCTGTCGTTAAGCGTTCCGGCGTGCGGGCAGATTGAATACGTGAACTCGTGATGACCGCGGTCTGCCTTGGGGTCGGGACTTGTCGGAGCCCTCAGCAGTGAGAGCTGCATAAGTCCGCCGTGTATGTCATAGCCGTATTTGCAGTCGTTGCAAAGGCTGACACCGTAATTTCCTTCCGAAAAATCGGCAAATTTATGCGCGCAGACCTCGAATCTTGCGCGGTCCCAGCTCGTATTGAAGTGGGTCGGACGCTCGGTCGTACCGAACTGAATTTCAAAGCTTGCCTTGTCAGAATTGATGTCAACCGGGAACGCCGCCTTGAGCATACGGTGGTCTTCGTTCCAATCGACCGAGGTTTCAAACACGATATTCATCGAATTATCCGTAAACCAGACAGTCTGGGCCAGCTCGGACTTGCCGAACGGACGGACAATGCGGACTCCGCGGCGGGCTCCGTCATCAACGACAGTCACGTCTTTGACCGCAGTGAGAGTTTCGAACTCCTGCCTCTCATAAGACTGCCATTCCCAGGCATCGTAGGTGTCGGGATAGTCCTGGTACAGGCGCAGTTCGTTGCCCTTCCGGCCTTTTTTGAGCAGTTCGCGGCCGTTTTTCCTGTCATAGACGGAGTCCAACAGCCAATTTTCGTCAAACTGAACCGAAAGAAGTTCTGTTTCGACCCTGCGTCCCTCAATCTTGACACTGTTTTCGCGTTCAAAATCGGAAACGAGTGCATATCCGAGTGCGGGAACGTGCTGTTTCGGCATGACCGTCACCCCGCCAAGCTTTACGGGCATACCCGTGGAATCAAAGCCGAGTGAGTTGAAAACTACGGTTCCGCCCTTTTGGTCGAGCTTTGCGGCAATCGCAGCCTGTGCGTCTGCCGTGATTTTGTCGCTTGTGCCGAGAATTTCGGCATAATCCTTATCGCACTGCTCGTAAACCTCTCTGATTGAGGAGCCCGGTATGATGTCGTGGAACTGGTTTGTAAGTGTGTTTTCCCAGGCATCATGCAGCTTCTGCTGCGGATATTCAAAGCCGGTCAGTTTATTCGCAACTGTTGACAGCAGCTCGGATTTTCTGAGGCCAAGCTCTGATTTTCTGTTGTTTCTCTTGTTGTGCGCCTGAGTCGTGTAGGTTCCGCGGTGGAATTCGAGGTAGAGCTCGCCCTGCCATTCGGGCAGCTTCGGGTTGCCGTTTATGCGGTTTTCAAGTCTT
>DCGL01000053.1:5697-27957 GCA_002314565.1 Clostridiales bacterium UBA1779 | reverse complement strand
GGGCCTCCGCCTCCGTCTCCGTAGCCGAAGGTCACAATGGCTTCATTTGAGAGCTCCTTCTGGCTGAAACGCTTGTAAGTTCCCTCAATCATCTGGGCGTTACCGTTCGCAACGTAGGTCGTACCCTGGGCGGTTTTCCCGCCTTGGCTTTTCTGAGCCGACAAAAAGTAGCTGTTGATTCCGGTTCCGTCGATTCCGCGCCATAAAAACGTGTCGTAAGGCATACGGTTTGTGTCGTTCCAGCTGATTTTGGAGGTCACGAACCAGTCGACTCCCGCTTTTTTCAAAATCTGCGGCAGCGCGGCAGAGTACCCGAAGACGTCGGGCAGCCAGAGCACGCGGTTGTTGACTCCGAACTCTTTCCAAAAGAAGTTTTTGCCGTAAACGACCTGTCGGACCAGGCTTTCGCCGTCGGGAAGATTGCAGTCTGCCTCGACCCACATCGCGCCCTCGCACTCCCAGCGCTTCTCTTTGATTCGCTCGCCGACCTGCGCGTAAAGCTCGGGGGCCTCCTCCTTCAGATCTTTGTAAAGGAGGGCCTGCGAAGACATAAATTTGTACTCCGGATACAGCTTCATAAGCTCGAGAACCGTTGAAAATGAGCGCTGAACCTTTTCCTTTGTCTGCTGAAGCGTCCACTGCCAGGCGCAGTCAATGTGCGTATGACCTATTCCGACGACCTTGAAGTACTGATCGCGGCAGTATTTTCCGTAAAATTCTTCATTTATATATTTTCTTGCGCGAAGGACGGAGTCCGAAAAATCCTCCGAGTCAAAGCGCAGATATGAAACAGCGTTGAACAGGAAGTCAACGATCATTGCGTACTCGCCGGACTCGCTGTCGAGATAGTCGAGCATCTGCAGCGGATAGCGAATGTCGAAGCACAGGCCGTCGACCTCAGTGACGAGCGTAAGAGTTTCGGCGGCAAAGCCGCATTTTTCCATTCTCGGACCTGTATATGCGTATACGTCAATGCGGGCGGGTACACCTTCATCAAGCAGGAAAACCTTGTGATTTGTGTCCATTCCCTGACGGATTTTGCCGTTTACGTAAAGCAGGAACTGCGGTCTCATTGCATCCCAGCCGTCTGTTCCTCCGTGAACACGCAGATATCCGTTCTTCCCCATCGCCGGCAGGTCAAACCTGAACCAGGCGTGCGAATCCCAGCCGCTTCCCCATTCGCTTCTGTTCTCAAACGCCGTCATTTTGCTCTCATCCGGCAAAATGTTGTTCTCTTTATATCCGCACGGACAGGTTCTTATGTTTTCAACATCCTTTATATCCGTCCATCTTCTCTCTTCAAGCAGCTTTGAATACTGCCTGACTTTTCTCAGTCTGTCTTTCATCCTGCAATCTCCTTATTCAAGTGAAAGTATTTGAGAATATTATAATTGATATAACTGTTCTTGTCAAGATGACAGGGGATGACAAGGGACGGTTCTTTTGTCATCTCGCAATTTTGGTCAGATGACAAGGGACGGTTCTTTTGTCATCTCATAACAAAAAGGAGGCACTTTTTTGCATAGCCTTCCCACAAAAGCTTCCGCAAGCAAATGTCTCCCATCGTTCAACGCCGATTGATTTGATTGTTTGTTAATTATTTGTTGTTTTTTTGTATAACTCCGCGCGATATATCAGCTATTCGTTCAAATTGCCTCACAGTTACTCCTGAGTGCAATACTCTTTTGATGAACTCCGACCTTAATTCAATTGGTATATTATTTCTGAAATCATAATTCAGTGATTCAGCACTCGTTGAGATTATTTTCAATGCATCAGCATCAGTTATTGACCTCCTTCTTATTACAGGTTCGGCAAGTTTACGGGTTAAAGGAGCATCAAAAAGTGCAATTACACCTTGTTTTTTTCCTAACATATCGAACGCAAACTGTGTGTCCGTTATGCCGATGCTGCTTTCATTTATGTAATCAGACGCACTGCTCCACTTGTAGTCGATCCATTTTCTCATTCCTGCTTCGTCCGGATTACGGATAATGTACCTCAAAGCGCAAATAAAATAATGTTCGTCATCAATACATTCGCTCTTGAACCGATCCTGAAATACGTGCCCAAAATGTTCATACTTTCTATTGAAGTGACTCGAATAGCTTACACCGACTTTTTTCAGAAAAAGTGACAATTTGTCGTTCTCTGCACGCAAAAGCAAATGGACATGATTATTCATCAAACAGTATGCAAATAATTCTGTGCAGGTATCCCCCTTATATTTTTTAAGATAATGCAAAAAAGTACCAAAATCATTATCATCAAAAAACAAATCCGTTTTCCCGTTTCCGCGCAGCATAACATGATAGCATTTGCTTTGGCAGAATGTTCTTTTCTGTCTTGGAATAATTAATCACCTTCGTTCATATTTGATTTACATATTTATTATATCGCATTCGTTAACAAATGTCAATATTTTATTTAACATTTTATTTATCTTTTTGTCGTTTTTGTCAAACATTCAGATGACAAAAGAACCGTCCCTTGTCATCTGGCCAAAACACCGAGATGACAAAAGAACCGTCCCTTGTCATCTAACGGTTCTTGTTAAGATGACCGGGGACGGTTCGCGGCTCGATATCAGTTGAGTTTTACGGTAATAATTTCAAAGCCGCGGTAGTCGAGGTCGAAGGAGCCGTCGTCATTGAGCGGGAGCTCGCGGATGGGCTCTTCGAGAAGGTCGCAGAGCGTGGCTTTCTTAAAATCGAAGCCGGGAGTTATGCGGGCACGTCCGCGCATATTGCGGCTTTCGTAGAAACGAAGCACGGTTCCGGAGCCGTTTTCTGCGAGCTTGACCGTCTGGCAGATAAGACTGTCGCAAGAAGAGGAAAGCGATTTGCGTTCGACGGCAAACCCGGCGGGCATTTTGGTATATACGCAGCGAACATCTTTCGGATTGCATCCCATTGAAATCGCTGCGTCGCGTGCGAGATCCGCGCTTGCCTTCACCATAGTCATCGGCTGATTGAGATAATACGCAAACGGAATCGTGTCGCTTTCGTTCAGGCTGCCGGCGTGCGGGCAGATTGCGTACGTGAAGCTGTGGACTCCCATATCCGCCTCAGCGTCGGGATAAGTCGGGGCGCGAAGCAGCGACAGCTGCAAAAGCCCCTCGTGCACATCATAGCCGTATTTGCAGTCGTTGACAAGGCTGACGCCGTAATTTCCTTCGGAAACGTCGGCGAATTTATGCGCACAGGCCTCGAAACGGGCGCGGTCCCAGCTCGTATTGAAGTGGGTCGGACGCTCGGTCGTGCCGAACTGAATTTCAAAGCTTGCCTTGTCGGTGTTGATATCGACCGGGAAGGCAGCCTTGAGCATACGGTGCTTCTCGTGCCAGTCAACCGTGGTATCGAACACAATGTGAGTGCCGTTATCGGTGAACCAGACGGTCTGCGCAACCCGGGATTTTCCGAAGGGGCGTTCGATGCGAATACCCCGGCGGACTCCGTCCTCAACAATTTCGCAGGAAGAAAAATCGGTCAGCACCGTATAGTCGCTTCTCTCGTAAGACTGCCACTCCCAGGCCTCCCACGCGTCAGGATAATCCTGATAAACGCGCAGCTCGTTTCCGAGTTGTCCCTCGGGCAGCATCTCACGGCCGTTTTTCTTGTCATAGACGGAGCTCAACAGCCAACATTCGTCAAAAACCACCCTCAAATCGTTGGTTTCGACAACGTTTCCGTCAATTTTTATATTATTGGAGCTCACGAACTTGGGAACTGCGTAGTATCCGAGCGCCGGAATATCCCAGACGGGGTATACGCTGACTCCTTTTTTCTTAACCGGAACGTTGAATTTAGCGGAACCTCCTTCAAACCCGTGCGGGTTGAAGACGACGTATCCGTTGCTTTTATCGATCTGTGATGCAATCGCCTTTTTCGCGGCATTTGTGATTTCAGCGGCAGCGGCGGCGATTTCGGCATAATCCTTATCGCTCTGTCTGTAAACCTCGTTGACCGAGGAGCCCGGAATTATGTCATGGAACTGGTTCGTCAGCAGCATTTCCCAGGCATTGTGCAGCTTTTTTGCCGGATATTCAAGTCCGCACTCTTCCTTCGCCAGGACCGACCAGAGCTCGGCTTCGCGCAGGGCAAATTCGTTTTTACGGTTGTTTTTCTTATTATTTGCCTGTGTGGTATAGGTTCCGCGGTGGAATTCGAGATAGAGCTCCCCTGACCAGACCGGCAGCTTCGGATTGTTTTCGATTTTCTTTGAAAGCTTTGCAAGATAATCGCCGACGAACTCCTCACGCGTCTGGGGAGAACCGGGAATTCCCTTCTCCGCTCGGCGCAAGAGCTCCAGATAATCGTCGGTGGGTCCTCCGCCTCCGTCACCGTAGCCGAACGCAAGCAGAGCTTCGTTTGTGAGCTCCTTCTGCCCATAACGCTCGTGAGTTCCCTTTATCATGCAGGCGCCGGTCTGACCTTCGTAAACCGTATGGTTGGTCGTGCCGTTTCCCTTGTAATTCTGAGCGGTCAGAAAATAGCTGTTGATGCCGGTTCCGTCGATTCCGCGCCACAAAAATGTGTCGTAGGGCATGCGGTCGGTGTCGTTCCAGCTGATTTTGGAGGTGACGAACCAGTCGACTCCGGCTTTTTTCAGAATCTGTGGCAGAGCCGCGGAATATCCGAAGACGTCGGGCAGCCAGAGCACGCGGCTGTCGGTTCCGAACTCCTTCTTAAAATAATTTTTGCCGTAAACCACCTGGCGGACAAGGCTTTCGCCGTCGGGGATGTTGCAGTCGGACTCGACCCACATAGCTCCCTCGACTTCCCAGCGTTTTTCCTTCACGCGCTCGCGGACCTGCTCGTAAATTTCGGGGGCGCCCTCCTTCAGATACTTGTAAAGCAGGGCCTGGGAGGCCATGAATTTGTACTCCGGATACCGTTTCATCAGCTCAATCGCGGTCGCAAATGAGCGCTGAGCCTTTTCGCGCGTCTGTTCGAGAGTCCAGAGCCATGCGCAGTCTATGTGCGTATGCCCGATGCAGACGGTCTTGAAATACTGCTCGCGGCAATATTCACCGTAAAATTTATCTTCAAGATACTTTTCGGCGCGAAGGACGGAGTCCGAAAAATCCGCGGAATCGAATCTCAACATCGAAACGGCGTCGAAAAGGAACTTGACGATTTCAGCGTACTCGCCGCACTCACTGTCGAGGTAGTCGAGCATTTCGAGCGGGTATCTGACGTCATAATACAGCTTGTTTACGGAGCTGTCCAGAGTGACGGTTTCGGCAAAGAAACGGCACTTCGGGATGGCAGGACCCGTGTACGCATAAACGTACACGTCGGCAGCAACGCCCTCATCGAGCAGGAACTCTCTGTGATTCGTGTCCATTCCCTGGCGCATTTCGCCGTTAATATAGAGAATGAACTGGGGATTCGTCGCATCCCAGCCGTCAAGTCCCCCGTGAATGCGCAGATATCTGTCCTTTCCGGGAGCATTCAGAGCGAAATGAAACCACGAATGAGTATCGTTGCCCTTCCCCCACTCGCCGTTGTTTTTGAACGGCTTGAATTTTTCCGGGGCAGGGGGNNTCCGGGGCAGGCGGAGTATTATCCTTTTTGTATCCGCAGGGACAGGCCGTGATATTCTCAACCGCCTCTTCTGCGTACCATCTCTTGCTGTTCAGTATCTTCAGATACTGCTTTATCTTTCTGAGTCTTTCTTTCATATCTAATACTGTGTCCTTTTTTACAATAGTTATACAATTATATATAAAAGCCTGCTTTTTGTCAAGCCAAAACCTCAGGATGTCGGTGTCAAGTTTTTGGATGACAAGGGACGGTTCTTTTGTCATCTGACCAAAACCGCGAGATGACAAAAGAACCGTCCCTTGTCATCTGACCAAAACCGCGAGATGACAAAAGAACCGTCCCTTGTCATCTGTAAGATTTTTTGATTTTTTTAAAAAAACTCTTGCAAATACAAATGACTTGTGGTATAATATTCGCGTTGTGCACGAAACAACGCGATGGCCCGTTGGTCAAGAGGTTAAGACACCGCCCTTTCACGGCAGTAACATGGGTTCAATTCCCGTACGGGTCACCAACATACGAAAAAAGGCAGCTTCGGCTGCCTTTTTTCGTTTTTCCGTCAGGCACCTGCCTGAGCGTGCCGGGGGACGGTTCTCCGGCACGCCACGGAGTTCAACGGTCTTTTACTCTTTTTCCTTTTTCTTTCTGAACGCCGCATATCCGGCTATGGCAGTGCTGACAAGCCCCGCGGAACCGACAAACGACGAGCAATGAGCGGATTTCACTCCGTCGGTTTCAGTTTCGGACTCCTTCCCCGGAATAATTCCGGTATTTGAATCAGTGCTCTGATAGCAGAACATAAAGCGTCCGCCCGGGGCAACGTTGCCCGATGTATAAAAATCGAGGATGTCCCCGGTAAATTCGGTATATATGAGCTTGCTTCCGTCAATTATGTAATCGCTGCCCTGGTCGTGAACGTTGTCTGTTATTGAGTAATTTACGGTAAAATTGTTGCCGGTGATACCGATATCGGATTTTTTCAGCGAAACCTGAAGGTATCTTCCCGAAACGCTGTATGAGACCTGCGCTGCCTTTTCACTTTCATAGCCGCTGCCGGTGAAGCGTTCGAGAATGGCGGTATTATCATCGAGAGGTGCGGTTTTATTGATGACATAATCAAAGCCCTCCCAACCGGTATTTTCCGGATCTGTGTCAAGCAGAATGTTCATCCAAAGACAGTCTGTGTATGAGGTAATATCTTCTGCGCATTCCACAAGAATGTAAATATTATCGCCGTCTCTCGCCATCTGACTTCCGATTATGTCGTTTCTGCCGGAGTAATCCGCATATCTGCAGCCAAGATATCCGCTGTGGTCGCGGTCTGCCGTGTCTCCGATATAAGCAGCATAATAAGGAAGGACGTCGTTCCACTGAGACACTCCGGCTGTAATATCTATCGTTTTCGCCTGAGAAGGCTCCGGAATTGCGCGGACTCCTTTATATTCACGCACGTAATTTACAAGCTGATAATAGTAGTGGTCGCGAAGGTCGCCGCGAGAGGGTTCGATATCGCGGCTGGCAATATCGTTGTACTCATCCGGAAACGCATTCGTTGTCCCGCTCCACTCCTTGAATCTGCCGGCAATCCATTCGTTCCATCCTGTGACGTAAACTGTTTTTGGATCAATCAGAAGAGCATATTCCCACTGCTCCGCAAAATTTGCGCCGTACAGTTTGGCATCAGGTCTCGTATCGTAGCCCTTTGACGTATAGGTCCTGTCTGTTACGTTCTCACCGTTCATTGCTGTGAGGCTGTGCGTCACATAATTGTGATTCTGTGCAACTCCGACCGTAACCTGCTCTGCAATTCCGGCAATCTTATCGGCTTCGGAAGCATAATAAACAGCCTGAGGGTAAACCGCCAGCCAGCCCCAGTATCCGTAAGCCGGTGAATTATTGATATATCCCGGATAATTAATTCTGAAGGTAAAGCTGTCAAGTATCGAAAGATGCAGCTCCGAATTCCGGTCAAGCGCCTCAGGATGAGCCATTATCAGAGGTTTACCGTTCAGCATATACCAAAGTGACGCTCCTCTTCCCTGACTGTATATATCCGAATAAAGCATTTCGAGCTGGGTATTTGTGTCGGCATTTCCCGCAAATGGCAGCATAAATGTCAGCTTCGGTGTCTTTATACCGTCCTTCTGCGCCTGTGTCCATGATTTGATAATCGCGTCATAGCTTGTTTTCCAGGTATAAGTCCCGTTTGTATTGTCTGTTGAAATGGCGTCTATTCCTGCATTGGCCAGGAGCTCTGCCTGACGGCGCAGCACCCAGGTATCAGCCGTACTGTAATAACCCCATATAGGAGTATTCCAGAAGCGCTGATATTTTCCGTCCGGCCATCCGGCATAATCATAATCGTTTTTGATTTTTTCTATATCGACTCCCCGTGCCTGCTCTTCATCCAGAAACTCCTGAACGTTGAACGGCTTCGAGGATTTGGCGAAATTATCATGCCAGGTTGAGTAAAACATAAAGACGTTTTTGTCTTCACGGGGATTCCCGACGTCGCTGTTTGTCAGTGCCTTTCTTCCGAGGCCGTCGGTAAACACCCAGGTATCGGGCATCACTTCGTTTTTCAGGTATAAGCTGTCTTCCGGGAGCTCGTATCCGGACAAATCGCGCTCCGTCTGCTCTGTCGTCGCTTTTGCTGAAGCAGCCGGTAGCAAGACAGCAGCCGCAAGAACTGAGGGCACGAGAATTTTTCCTATTTTATTCATTGATTTTTGTACTCCTGCCTAATATTATACAATATTATAACCCAATGAAAATGTTATGTCAAGTTCCCGGCGTTTTGCTTCAGGACAAAACCGCATCAGAGACGCATTGCCATACACCTAAAAATGTGATATAATTAATCGGGAAAATCAATTACCGTGAAGAGGTCAAAATGAAAAAATATTTATTATCTGCGTTGCTTGCAGCGCTGATTCTGCTGTCATCGGCATCATTTGCTTCTTGTGAAAAGGAAACACCTGCCGAGGTACAGACGGAAGCCGAAACCACCGAAGCCGCCCCGGAACCCTACGATTATACGGACAGCCGTCTGACAATCGTCCGTCCGGAAGACACTTCAAGCGTTATTGTTGAGGCTTTGAAAGAACTCAAAACGTCAATAAACGATAAATACGGGGTAACCCTAACCCTTTCCGGTGACTGGCTGAAGCCGGATACCGAGGCCCCCGAATTTGAAATCCTGCTCGGCGACACCAACCGCGAAGAGACGGCTCTGGCGAAGTCGGAGCTCAAAAACGGCACTTTCACAATCAGAATCGTCAACGGCAAGCTCGTCATCGTCGGAAAAACCGACGACCTGACCGCTGAAGCCGTCACTTATTTCATCGAAAACATCATCCCCGCAGGCAAAACCCTGCCGATGAATTTCGTTTACACGAGTCAGAATCTGAGCGAAATCGGCTCTCTGAAAATCAACGGGACCGATATAGGCGAATGCTGCGCCATAGTTTACAAGACGCTTGCATACAAATCCTGTGCCGAAACATTACAGAGCATTATTTCAGAGCGTGCAGGAGTTAAACTTGACTGCCTGAAAAACAGTTCAGAGGCAGCACACGAAATTGTTTTCACGAAGGAGTTCGACGCAAAAGTCCTCGGATACGACGATTACAGAGTTGCCTTCGCGGACGGCTCGATTGTCATAGCAGGAGGCAGCTCCTGGGCAATCGAGACCGCCATGTACGGCTTTATCGACGATTGTCTGTCCTCCGGCGGCGACATTGACCTCGCCGTAAACAAGAATTCCGTCCTCATTTCATACGACATACCCGACCGTCAGGCTTACATTATCGACCCGACTCTTTATTCACCGCACTGGACGTATCAGTGGAAGCCCGAAGCACATATGCTTGACTATCAGGAAAAAATCGACGCGCTGACCCAGACGAACAAAAATCATCTGTTCACCGTTTCACACCGCGGAGACTTTCTCTTCCATCCCGAAAACTCGATTGAAGCCTACATTTCCGTCTGGGCAATGGGCGGGGACTGCCTTGAAATCGACATTCAGTATACAAAAGACGGGGTTCCGATCATCATGCACGACGCAACACTGAGCAGAATGACCGATTCTGCCAACTACATCGGAAAAGACGGCTACCCCTCAACGGCAAACGTCAGCGACTGGACCCTTGAGCAGATCAAGGTTCTGCATCTGCGCGAAGGTCAGGGCGGAAGCAGCGCCGCCGTCACCCCCTACGTTGTTGCAACGCTCGAAGAAGTGCTCACCTTCGCAAAGGGACGCATCTTCCTCATCATCGACAAGCAGGCAAACTGGAGATACTGCGACATTGCCGGCATCCAGACTATGTCGAAGGCCAACTTCATCTATCCGTATATGCTGAAAACCGGCAATTTCGAGTCGGTTCTGATTTCTTACGGCACAATTGACTCCTCCACCGCCGGCACACTCAGCGCAGCGGATGCCCTGAAAATCCAGAAATACGTTTACGACAATACAGGAGCCAAAATGTATTTCTTCCTGCGCTGCTGGACGACGCGCAACACTGTAACTCCTTACGCCAAAACTCTTACAGACGGCTCGATGACGAACTGCGGTCTGCTCGTAAACGGAGCCTTTGACCCGACGAACTCCGGCGTCATCAACACTGTCAAATCCATCCGCAAGCAATATCCAAGCGCCCTCATCGGAGGCTGGACCATTGATACCAACGGCTATGATGCTCCTGAAACCTGGGATATTATGTACAAGGCCGGATACCGCTCGATTATGACGAACAATATGTACGCTCTCGTTCAGTATGCTTCAAAGAAATGAAATACATTGATTGCTTCTCGACTCTCGGCTGCCACGACCGCAGCCTTGACGAAATTCTTGAGCTTTGCCGCAAATTCGGCATTAACAAGCTTGAAATCCGCGGTATCGGCGGCGTTATGTCCAATTCTGAAATAGAGGAGTTCAAAAACGACAACCTCACCGGAACCCTTGACAGATTCCGTTCTGCCGGGGTTCAGCCCTATATTCTCGGGACCTCCTGCGCCTTTGACGACGACAAAAAAGCGCAGGAGGCCATAGCCGAAGGCCGCGATGCTCTCAGGATTGCGTCGGAGCTCGGTGCTTTCGGAATACGAGTATTCGGTAATAAAATCAAGGATGAATACGACGTTTCAAAAAAACGCCTTTGCAGCGGACTTTCAGAACTTTGCCGTGAAGCCGCCGGCGTGAACGTCCTTCTCGAGGTTCACGGCAACTACAACACCGTCGAAACTCTTCTTCCGGTCTGCGAAACCCTCTCAGCCTTTCCGAATTTCGGACTTATCTGGGACATTGAACACACCCACGCGGACTACGGCGAAAACTGGCCCGTCTTCTACGATGCCCTGCGTCCCTATATCCGCCACGTTCACGTCAAAGATTCAAAGGACGGAGCACTCTGTCTTCCCTTCTCCGGTGACCTCCCCATCCGCGCCATTCTCGCCCGCCTTCGTGCCGACGGATACTGCGGCTCCGTCTCACTCGAATGGGAGCGCCGCTGGCATCCCGCCCTCGGCCCCATCGAACCCGCACTTTCGCTTTTATAAAAAAGATGACAAGGGACGGTTCTTTTGTCATCTTGCCATTTTGGCGAGATGACAAAAGAACCGTCCCTTGTCATCTGAAAATATATCGCGGCTGAAAAATCAGCCGCGATGTTTATTATTGTGCAGTATATGCGTTGTAGAGATGGCAGATATTGAGGTCCTCTTCCATATCGAGGCCGTGGGAGCCGCTGCCGCCGTCGATTTCGTGGCAGCCGTGGTCCATGGCAAAGCCGGTCAGGACGTTGTGCTTTGTCCAGAATCTTTTGACAAGTGACGTAAGTTCGGCATATTCATAGCTGTTAGCACGCAGCTCTGAAAGTGCCTCGGTTGACTCCGGCCCGAATTTGTGCATCCAGTGGTCGTAATTTCCGTTGTATACGACGAGAAAGTCGTATTTATCCTGCATTACGCATTCGGCAGCCTTCGCGTTGATTTCACCAATAGTGTCGTAAACGAAGTAATCCATATCGCGCTCAAGGAAGATTTTACCGAGACTGCACTTACTGTCGCCGATAATGCAGGGCTTCTTTCCTGCTCTTATCATTGCGTCAAAAATAGTATCAATCTTGATAACCGGCTTTTCGTATTTCTGAATACCGTGAACACAGGGCTGGGCTCCGGTATACATCGTTCCGAAGCAGACGGGCGTAACGGAGGGCATAACCGTCTTCATCGGCACTTCAAGCTCTCCGATGGCAGCAAGCTCCGCCGTGAACCAGGGATATTTTCTGTAAATCCACTGCGCAACTGCATCCGGATTGTACATCAGAATTCTGTCAGCTTTTTTTCCCGAGAATTTTTCATCAATAAAGCGGCAAAGCGTTTCGTTGGCCTTTGCCGCACAGGCAGGAGCCTCAATCCCCATAGCGTAGCACAGAGCCGCGCAAATTGTATCAAGCGAATCGTTATTATACATACTAATATTCCTTTTCTTATATGACAGGAGAAACGTCCCCCTGTCATAAAAACTCAGCTTTTAACTTTCTCAATTTCAGCCTGCAGTTCGGCAATCTTCTTTTCCATTGCGGCGAGCTGCTGGGCGACGGGGTCGGGGTCGTGAATGTGGTCGAGCTCTTCGCCGATGACGTCTTCGGAGGTTTCGACCTTGGCTCCGCCTCGACGGACGACCTTGGCGGGAATGCCGACAGCCGTGCTGTTTTCGGGAATCGCCTTCAGAACGACGGCTCCGGCAGCAATTTTGGTATTATCTCCGATTTTCATAGGACCGAGAACCTTGGCTCCGGCACCGACCATAACGTTGCTGCCGAGAGTCGGGTGACGTTTTCCGACGTCCTTTCCGGTTCCTCCGAGTGTCACGCCCTGGTAAATGGTGCAATTATCGCCGATTTCGGCGGTTTCGCCGATAACGACCCCCGTTCCGTGGTCGATAACCAGGCCTTTGCCGATGGTTGCACCGGGATGAATTTCAATTCCGGTGAAAAATCTTGAAAGCTGGCTGACGGCACGTGCCGAGAAGAAGTGCTTTCCGACGTAAAGCTTATGAGCCACGCGGTAAGCAAGAATTGCGTGAACTCCCGTATAAAGCAGCAGGACTTCAACGTCACTCTTGGCAGCAGGGTCACGCTGACGGACTGCCTTGACGTCACTGTCAATTTCTTCTTTTACAGAACGAAGGAAATCAACAGACTCCCTCGCAGTATGACGGATTTTTTTCACCGTCTTTGAAGCAAGCAGGTCGGCGGGAATGTCGAACTCCTTCTTCGTATGCTTTTTTGTATTTTCAACTATAAATTTCATCTTATTCACCGTTCAGAGCCTTAATATCCTTACGGTCAAGTTTATATTCATCAAGTTTGTGATCAGAAGAGTAAACGCAGATTGAACCGTAAGGAACGGCATTCTCGCCCTCGGTTACGTACTGAGCTTCGTCTTTATAAAAAATATCGGCATAAACTGCGGAAATGTTGTCCAAATCCTGATAATAATCGCACTTCATCTGACGGTAACAGTAAAGATTTTTTTTTGCTGAATCAACAGTCTCGCAGGGATAAAAAGCCGTATTGACGTTCTCTGCATCCTTCGTTTCATCTCTGAAGGTCTCAACCCTGATCCACACGTCAAAATGATCCTTGCCACGGTCGAGATCGGAAGAAAGATTCATATCTTCCTTTACGTGTTCAAGCGTGCTGAAGTTATACCTGAAAACGAACTGGAATTGTTGAGCATCAGGAAAGAACACCTCGTCGACAATACCGAAATATCCGTAATTACCGATAATTCCGCGGTTTTCGTCCTTCGTTTCGGTCGTCATACCGCGCTTCAGCCATAATTTCTGGTAAACGGCGAAAGGCTGCTTGTCTTCATCCGTGTTATCCTTCCACTGAGAATAAGCGTATTTCACCGAAGGATCGGCGGAAACCGTTTTCATCGAAGACGGAATGCCCGTGGAAAACAGTCTCCAGAATATAACCACGTTGATTGTCAGAATGAACAGCCAGAAAGCGTATTTAAAAACATTTCCGATAATTCTGAGCGGAAGCGGTGCCTTTTGCACGTTAACCGGTTGTTCCTCTTCTTCTATACCCTGATCGGGATCGTCAAAAAAACTGCCAGCCATAATAATGCCTCCCTATAGATAATAGTATATTTTATAATATATTTCAGGCAAAGTCAAGAAAAAAGCGCACTGAATGCGCTTTTCTCAGTATTTGGCCTCATTTTTTCTCTGAACCGTCATCGGAATGTCCATATCGTCAAGTCGGAGCCCTGCAAACCTGACCGGGAACGAAACTGTAAACGACGCCTTCAGGACTCCTCCCGCATTAACAAGAGTGGGGTACGTCACCGACCACAGAAGTCCGCCGTCGTCGTCATACAGCGAATATTTTCCTTCGCCATCTCTGCTCATTCCCTCGAAATAATTCTCAAACAGCCGGCGGAAATTTAAATTCACGTCGGCATCCGACAGTCCGCTGCCGTCATCAAGAGACGCAAACTCTCCGACACTCTGACATCTGAGTGCCCCGTCCATCGCTTCTTTAATTCCGCGGCGCACCTCCTCTGCAACACTTAAGCTCTCTGCATAAAAAAGCACGGTTGACAGAAGAAGGAGCTCGACAATGATCAGAATGCAGTTCTTGATATACCCTTCCCCGCGTTTGTCCGCAAGCAGATAAAAAAAGTTCTTCCCCTCATTTTTCAAAGCAGAACCGTCCCCGCAGTTCCGACGCAGGCAGTTTTCAACTTTTTTCATTTCCGATATATCTCACGCAGGCAGTTTTTTCTTTTTTCATTTCCAATATTTCTCACAAAGGCAGCTTTTCTCAGCACAAACCGTTGCCGGCAGCGTAAAAATCCCGCTCCCCATCACTTTTGTCGAGCACGAAACCCTGACGCGTATCAGCTCGCCGTACTGAACGCGGTCGGTTTCGCCGATGTACGAAGTCCCGCTGAACGAATACGTGACGGAACCCGCATCAAGTCCGGTTTCCCGGCAAAGCTCCGAAAACCGAGCTGCGACTTCCGATGAAACACAGCCGGCGGAGGAAGCCGCATCCGCAAGTTCAGAGCTTATGTACGAAAGATCCTGTTTGAGTGTGACAAACGAAAAAACGTTCAGCATAAGGACAATGAGCAGCATTATGACTACCATTGAGACAACGCTGTCAATATACGTCATTTCAGCGCGTTTGTCAGCGAGCAACGAGCGGAGCAAGCTCTTAATTCCCGTTTTTTCACATAAAAGCTTCTTTTTCATCTGCGGATTTCCGGGCGCTTCCTTATTTTCACGTTTTATCCGCAGTTTCCCAAGCGCATTATTCTCCGCTTTCATCCCAGTATAACCCCTGCCGATTCAAGCAATTCCGTCAGAATCACCGTGCCGTAAAGCAGCACGATGCATATAAGCAGCACGAATGACAGTCTTGCGATTTTTGCCGGAACGGCGTGGGCACGTCTCTGAAGATTCTGTCTTCTCTTGTCGCCGAGTCTGACGGACAGCGAGGTCCAGTACCCAACGGGGTCATTACCCTCATAAACTGCCGCAAGTCCTCTTGCGATATCCGAAAGGTCCGGGCTTCCGACTCGGGTTTCAAGCCGCACGAGTGCCATCTGACAGTTTCCGGACTGCATATCCGCAAGCGTTATCGACAGTTCCCGGGCAAGCGCAGGTCCTGCGTTCTTTCTGAAAGATTCAAGTATCGAAACCACGTCGCGCGTGTGTCCGAGCATCGACTGAATTCTCGACACGAACAGCGGCAGTTCCTCCTCGATTTCATCTCGCACGGCCTTGATGCTGCGTTCGGGGCTTGTAAACTCTCCGTAATAAACTCCTGCCGACAAAGCAAGAATCACCGGGGCAAGAGCCGGGAAAATAAACAACGCGGGTATTGAAAGAATTGCCACAAGCCCCGCCTTTACAAAGCAGCTTGCCACGTGATGTTCAGGCGTTATCTGAAGATTCGCCGACTTGAGCACGGCCTGCAGTCTTTCTCTTTTTATCGGACTCAGGCGGATTCCCAGGGCCAGCAGCTGTGCAATACTGTCAAGGAAGGAGTCCACATTCGACGTCTTTCCGTGCCTTTGATATCTCTTGCGGCTCATAAGAAAAGCCCTGACCGTTTTTCTGCGCGGGAGCTTCAGGATATCCGCAAGCAGCAGAAAAGTCCCGATTCCGATAAGTCCCGAGGCACAGATCATTGCAAAAACGCTGATGATATTCATTTTTATGACCATAGCTTTTGCAAAGCAAAAGTTTCCTTTCTTTGGGATTTTCTCCTTCCCGTGCCGGAATCAGAGTCATTTTTTTCTTGAATTCAGGTCAATCGGCCTCGTAAATTTCATTGACAGATATGAAGTCAGAAGCAGAACGACTCCCGTGACCGCAATGGCACAGCGCCCCGCAGTCGAATTAATCAGCGTGTCCCACCAGCTTTCGTTGAGCAGATAAAGGAGGGGAAAATTGCCGAGAGTCAGAAAGACCATACCGAGGTACTCCTTTCTGCATTCGGTAATCACCGTCACCATCTCACTGTTTGCAAGCCGGAGTTCGGTAAGCTCCGACACGACAGGCATCAGGGCATCGCGGTTCGACGAGTCCTCCTGACAGGCAAGCAGGACCTCGCACCAATCACGGAAAACGCGGTTTTCACTGCTCTGCTCCATCTTTCTGATACATGATACGGTATCTGAAGACACGACGGTCACGTTGACGTAAAACTGTCTGAAAATTTCACGCGCGGGCTCCCTGATATTTTCGAGGCTTTCCCCGACCGATCCAACGACGTCGCCCGTGCGCAGATAAGCCGCGCTGATAACAGACAGAGCGGTTTCGAGCTCCTCATTCATTCTTCTGTCATAGGTCTCAACGGCGCTTTCAGCCGAAAAAAACGGCAGCAGCACACCACCGACCAGTGCTATCGGGATAAGATAATACAAATCAAAGGTAAACGCCAGTGAAAATCCCAGGATTATCACGGCAAAAGCGCAGATGCACAGAAAGCCGAAGCTTCCCTTGCGCCCGGTCAGCTCCAGTGCGTCGCGGATTCTTATGAGAGAGCCGATAAAGAAATTCTTATTGCTTTTCCCGCATGCGGCAAGAGCTCGTTTTTTTATCGTCTGGCGCGGTTTCAACAGTGATTCAACGTCCAGAGCCACGCGCTCGGGAGACAGTCCCAATAAAATCACTATTCCCGTACAAAATGTCAGGAAGCATATAAGTGCAATTATCAGCATTATCTTTTTCCCTCAAATCTGAACTGTCTTAACTCACTTTCGGGGGCTCCGTGCTCGCGGAGCATGTGCCGGAGGCGGTCGGAAATTGCCGAACCACAGACGAAACGGCCTCCACCCGGCACGTTATCCGATTCAAAGCTGAAGAGCGACGAATACTTTCCGTAAAGGTCCGAAGACTGAAAGACGCACTCGGAAATGTCCATAATACGCCGTTTGTTGTCCTCCAGCCTTCCGCAATAAACGACAACCGGGAAAGCCCTTGCCGCCTGCATCATCGAAACCTGAAAATCCATCGGAAACTTTTTCTGGCACAAGAGGGCAATTCTCATATGAGCTGCATCTGCTGCCCCGGAATGAACCGTGCTGACGACGGTGTGCCCGGTCATCGCGGCTTCGACTGCCGCATAGCATTCTGTGTCTCTCATTTCTCCGACACAGACTATATCGGGATTGAAACGCAGGGAAGCGACGACAAGATCTTCCTGAATAATGTTTTGCGACGGATTGTCAGACGGCCTTGAAATCGTGTGAACCGCATTGTTCAGCACGCGGCCTCCCTCGTCGCGCCGCACGAGCGACAGCTCCCTTGCCCCGGACTCGATCGTGAATATTCGCTTGTTATCCGGCATATCCGACAGGATTGCGTTGAGCAGCGTCGTTTTTCCGGAAGACGTCGGCCCCGCGATGACGAATGAAACCCCGAAACGGCATAAAAGCCGCAGAAACGCAATCATTTCCGGGGAGCCCATCCCTCCGCTTACAATCTGCTCAAGGCCTATCTTTGAATTGTGAAGCAGTCGTATCGAGACACAGACCCCGCGGTCACTGTCCACCAGCGGAGTCTTCAGCGCCGTTATTCTGTTGTTTCCCGGCAGATGCCCCTGGCTCACCGGCATGGCATTGTCAAGTATCATACCGGAATTTCTGAGCAATCTGCGCACTATGTCTTCAGCATGCCCCGGCGAATGAAATCTTTCCGGAGCCTTGACTATTTTTCCGTTTGTAAAGGTCAGAGCAATGTCATCCCAACCGTTGACGTTGATTTCTTCAAGGTCATCCGACTCAAGATAGCGTGTCAGCACGCTGTACCCCGCCATTTCGTTATAAAGCGAGGCGACAAGCTCGTCACGCGTCATCCCTCTCGCAGTACAGCCGCGGGAGCGTATATACTGATCGATATACGGCTTCAAAAGATTATCCGGGTCGTTTCCGAGAAGAGCCGCGCAGTTCCGGCTGATGTATTGCTGAACGTCCGAGAGCAGTTCCCAGAAATCCACGTATCCGCCGCTGAATGATGAGGCTTCAGTTTCCATAATAAAACAACCTTTCCGTCTGATTTATTCCCCGTCGGATTTCTCTGCCATTTCGCAGATTTTCGTTATTGCCGCGGCATATTTCCGCCCCGGCTTTGACCCGGGCAGTGCTCCGTCTGCAGCAAATTGCTTTATCTGCTTCGAATGCGGAATCAGAACGTCGCACTCCTTCATATATGCCAGAGCCTCGCTTTCGGGCAGACACACTTCCCCCTCTGTGCAGGACAGAATTTTCCTGTGTTTCCCGAGCTTTTCCTCATCCGAAGACAAAACGGGCAGCTGTGATGAAAAGAACAGGAAGGACGTAATATCCGGGGTGTACAGTCTGAAAACCGTATCCGCCTTATTCAGAGCTTCACAGGCCAGAAAATTTCCGTTTATTGACGACGGACAGTCATAAATCACGTAATCCGCCATTCTTCCGAGCGTATCAATGAAGAAATCCGCGCGTGCTTCGCCGAATGCGGGGTAGGAGTACAAATTTTCCCCCTCGGCATAGCCCAGATATACGATATTGTCGCTGTCGGATACCGTCGCACAGGAAAGAACCGTTTCTTCATTCAATTCAACCGACGAAAGCGCCGCTCCCAATGAGCGGATTTCCCCGTCCCTGTGTTTGGGGAAAAGAGCCGGAAGAACCGGCACTTCTCTGTCACAGAAAACGAGAATCACGCTTCCTTTTTTTGACAGCGCGTCCGAAAGCTTTACAGACAGCGTGGTTTTCCCGCTTGCTCTTGACCCCCAGACAGCAATCTGCTTTGCCATATTAATTTCCATTCCTTTCTTCGCACTTTGTGCCGACGTGCACAAAGTGGGCGTGAAACAAGCATATTTCAGATACGGATTTCAAAATGGTTCACGCTATGATTCCTTTCCGGGATATTCCGCAGCCGCAGCCGCGTTTTCATCAGCCTGACGGCTGAAATAGGCCTTCTGAGTGTCAAGATACCCCTGCGCCCGCCCGTCGTAGGAGTGGCAGACAAACGCAAGATACAGAGAACTGTCCGCGCAGTGCGAAAACAGGATTGAAGCCTGTTCATCGTTCACTGCGAGCATAACGCTTGCAGGAAGAGCATCCGCCTGCTGACTTCCGGCCTTTGCCCCGTCACGGCTGACCCCCTCAGATGTTACGGTTGTGATTACTCTGACGTACTGCAGCTCGTCCGGGACCTCGCTTCCCGTGTCCTTTCTGATAAATACGCGTACGATATCTCCGTTTTCAAGCTGACCTGAAAAGCCGGCTGACAGATTTACCACGGGAACGGTAACGGCAAGCTCCCCGTCTGAAAGGCGGCACAGAGACTGAGCCGCGGAATCTGAAACGTCGGTAAGCTTTTCCACGGTAAAGCTGTCGCCGGGGAAAATATCACAGACTGCGTATTTCCCGATTATGAGCTCCTCTTGGTTAAGAGCCCCCTCATGCTTTTCCGCTGATGTGTAAACCTCAATATCCTCTTTCGTTATGCAGGAGCCCCGCGCAATTTTGCTCTTAGCCCTTATGCAGGACGTTCCCGCCGTCGTTTTATTGCTTATCATCGGAATTGTCGCAAAGAAAACAAGAAACGCAAAAGCTATGCAGATAATTCCGATAACGGTTCTGTTTTTCATATATATGCAGCCTTTCAAAAAAAGTATTGCAAGTCGGTTAATATACTTATCAGTTAAATAAACAATTAAAAAGCACGCCGAATGTGATATACGGAATCAGCGGAACCTTATCGCCGCAGTTTTTCCCAAACAACTTGAGAAGTGCGTACAGACCGATTGTCAGAAGCAGAAGAACGGTCATAACAAAAAAGCACCTCAGCATTCCGTACGGCCCAAGTGCAAAGAAAAGTGCGGTGATCATTCTGATATCCGCTCCGCCCATAAAACGTTTCGGTTTCCTGCCGTACAACAGTGCAAGTATCAGAAATACGGCAGCGGCAGATGCTGCTTTCCAAAGAAAATCACTGACGGACGTCAGGCTGAAAAAGCCGGAAGCCAGAATCAGAATTTCATAACCGTGATTCAGGCATCTTTCCCTGAAATCACGGACTGATGCTGCGCACAGTACGCTCATACGGAAAATGAACAGCACTTCGTAGACCAAGCCGTTCATACGGAAGAGACAGCAGACGCTCAGAACACCGCAGACGGCAAGAAAAATTGCGAGTGATACGTTCTCTCTGAGATCCGGGGGCTTTGCAGGCAGCAATTGTTCGTTGCTGCCTGCGGATTCCTTCCGTATTGTCATGCGGTGTAGTCGAACATAGCCTGGATTTTGCTCGTTACTGTCGGGAAAACAGTATCCTTGAGAAGAGCATATGCAAGAGCAAGAACCAGTGCTCCGATTACAACGGCAATCAGAATTTTGATTGCTTCGCCGATGTATGCCTCAGCTCTGTTATCGGTAAGAACGTCGTTTTCTTCACCGGTAAACGTCGCTTTGATGGCCTTTCCCGCATTTTTTACGAAATTTGCGATAGCTGAACCGATTTTCATGATGAACACCTTTCCTTTCAATTGTATGGTTGTTTTTGTACTGTTTATGAATATTTTCCACATAGAATGCACAAATTCAATCAGTGTTCACAAACAGTACACGAATTATATCATACGAAACAAGGAGTGTCAATACATATTTTAACAAATTTTTAATTTTTCGTAAATAGAAGGGGAGGTATTTTTGAACACGCGTACATACAGTTATAATATTAGGTGTTATTTTTGTGATAAAATTTGAAAATTGTTCGAATTTTTGACAAAAAAATTGTTGACATTTAAAAAAAGCAATGATATAATAATCTCGTATAAATAAATTTTGCGTGTAAAAGCGTACTATTATATTATAATAGTAATTGAGGTTTTAACCGTGCCCACTGCTTCAGGCAACACAAACTGCGGACAATACGAATCCGACGGAAGACTTCTCGCCCTTCTTCTGAATGCGTCATCGGGCGACGGAAAAGCTTTTGAACAATTGGCACAGGAATACCGACCTATGCTTGATTCGGCTGTGAACAGCTATTCGGTCTATGTCTCAAGCAACGACGTTGATGAGCTTGAGCAGGAAGCGCTTATGGCATTTTTCCGTGCCGTCCGCAGATACGACCCGCTGTACGAAAACGTCAGTTTCGGCCTCTACGCCAAAATCTGCGTTGAAAACGGAATAAAATCCGCACTCAGACAGATTCTTTCCCGAAACGGACGCAACGTCGATCTGGTTTCTCTTGACACACTCGAAGACACTGAACTTGTGGGTCCCGACGTCGAAGTCATTGAAAGAGAAAAAGCCGAAGAACTGAGACAGATGATCCGCTCTCTTCTTTCAGATTATGAAAACTCCGTATGGTGGAGCTATTATTCCGGCGTCCCGATAAAAACAATCGCCGCAAACGTCGGAAAATCCGTTGCATCGGTTGAAAATGCACTCGGACGCATAAGAAGAAAACTGAAGGCGGCCCTGAAATAACACGTAATTTTTTTGAATATCAGATTTCAGTGATTACTGAAATGAAGAATGTGAAAGCATTCGATATTCATCCTTCATATTATTAATCAACAGCGTCCGAACACTGTCGATATATATGCCCGGTTAGCTTAATGATCAGAGCGTTGTAGAAAAATCTTCAAAGGTGGCGGTCGAATTCCGTCTAAGGGCAAGAAATATTACCACAAACAGAGGTAACACATGTACGAAGAAGAAGTCAAGGCTGTTGAAGCCGATGTCAACTATGTTGACGAAACACTGGTTTGCGTAGACTGCGGTCAGGAATTCACATTCACTGCCGGCGAACAGGCTTTCTATGCTGAAAAGGGCTACACAAACAAGCCCAAGAGATGCAAGACTTGCCGTGATGCCAAGAAGAACGCAAACAAGCCTGCCAAGCAGTACTTCTATGCTGTTTGCAGCGAGTGCGGCGGCGAAGCCAAGCTTACTTTCGAGCCCTCTCAGGATAAGCCTGTATACTGCAGTGCTTGCTTCGAGAAGAGAAGAAACGCCCGCTGAGCGACTTTTGAAGAAAAGCCGGGGTGACATTCACTTGTCACCACGGCTTTTCTTTTTTGCGGCGGCTGTAAAGGCGATAAATAATGCGAAGGCCCGTTCTTGACGTACGCTATGTACGCCTTGAACGGACCTTCGCATCATTTCTCATCCT
>DCGL01000053.1:0-5565 GCA_002314565.1 Clostridiales bacterium UBA1779 | reverse complement strand
ACAGGCGGCTGTAAAGGCGATAATCCTTATTCTTTCTTCCCGTCAAATATAAAATTCATATTCCCCGCCAGAAGCGCCGTATACCCGCGGTAAATGACGTCGGGCTTGTCCTCGAAATTGCGCTTCATTCGCTCGGCGCGGTTGATACTGTCAACGTGCAGCACCGCATCGAAGAGTATTCTCTTCTCTTCCAGAATTCTCGCGTGAACGTCGCATTCGCCCGTCATTGCGTTGACGTTGAGAATTTCGCAGTCCGTCGTTATTTTGCGGCGGGCGAAATCCAGATATCTGAAGGCTGCGGTCAGCGACTTGTCAAGGATCGACGGCAGCACGTCGGACTTCAGGCCCTGGGCCACGGTACGTCCGTGATCGGTGATGATGAACAGCGGGTTTCCCCCCTCTTCAGCGGGGTCAAGCTGTTCGATAAGCCCCGCGTCGGTCATTTCGTTGAAGCTCTCTGCAAAATCCAGAAACATAACGTAATCCGTCTGCATAACGATATCGCTGATGGTGCAGAGCTCAAGCGGATAATTTATATTTTCAAGCAGATAAAGAACGAAAATCTTTACCGCTCTCTTATCTCCGATAGGTGATGACATAATAAGGCCGTTTCCTTTCCCCGGCCGCCTTGCCCGCGGCCGATTTCCTATAATAATACCACAAAAGTCTGCCGTCTTCAACATTTTATTTGCATTTTTCAATGTTTTATGATATTATTATATATTATTTATTTATTAAAAGGAGTCCCACAATGATTAACATTGCATTACTCGGCTTCGGGGTAGTCGGCGGAGGAGTTGCCTCTGTGATTGACACGAACAGAGCCATAATTGAAGAGAGACTCGCCGACAGGATTAACATCAAATACATTCTCGATCTGCGCGAGTTCCCCGGTAACAAATACGAAAAGAACATCGTCCACAGCATCGATACCATATTGAACGACCCCGAGGTCACCGTCGTCGCCGAGATGATGGGCGGAGTCCATCCGGCTGCCGATTTCACAGAAGCCTGCCTCAGAGCCGGCAAGAGCGTCGTAACCTCTAACAAGGCCGTCGTTGCCGACTGCGGAGATAAGCTTCTTTCCCTTGCCGCGGAAAAAGGAGTCCGATACCTCTTTGAAGCAAGTGTCGGCGGAGGCATACCGGTTCTTCGTACTCTCATAAACGACCTCTCCTCAAACGAAATTCTATCAATCCGCGGAATTCTCAACGGAACGACCAACTATATTCTGACTGAAATGAGTGAAAAGGGCGCAGCTTACGCAGACGTTCTCAAGGACGCCCAGCGTCTCGGCTATGCCGAAGCCGATCCTACAGCCGACGTCGCCGGCTTTGACGCCGCAAGAAAGATCGTAATTCTTGCCGCTCTTGCCTGGGGCAAGCTCCTCCCCCTCGAAAAAGTTGATATCACGGGTATTACCGGCGTTACTGCCGACGACATTAAAGCAGCATATTCCGATGGCTGCAGCATCAAACTCATTGCGAAAGCCGAAAAGAACGCCGACGGTGAAATCAAGCTGTCGGTTGCTCCCACGAAGGTCCCCGGATGTGAGCTCCTTTCCTCTGTAAACGGCGTTTTCAATGCCGTTGAAATCACCGGAAATATGCTCGGCACTGCCGTATTTTACGGCCGCGGAGCCGGACGCGATGCAACGGCCAGTGCCGTCGTATCCGACATCATCGATGCCGCCGAGAAGAAATTCGCATATCCTCCGCGCCTGAGATGGACAAGAGGCTGATTTTTTCAGCAAAATGAAAATCCTGCATATCATCACTGACGGCAACATAGGCGGGGCAGGACGCCTGCTCTGCTACCTCATTGCCGGCTCTGACAGGAACAAATACGAATACTACGTTCTGCTTCCGAAGGGCTCTCTTCTGAAGCCGCGGCTTGAAGAGCTCGGTGTCAGCGTAACGGAAATTGACGGTCTCAATTCATCCGCTTCCCTTAAAGCCGTTAAGACTATGACGAAAGCAATAAAAAAGCTGAATCCGGATATAGCACATACCCATTCATCGCTGAGCGGTCAGCTTGCAGCACAGAAGGCCGGTGTCAGGACCCGTATTATGACTAAACACTGCTCCGACCTGCCCCCCATCCGCTTCCGCCTTTTTCTTCGTTTTATGGCAAGACTTTATTTTTCCGGAATTTCACGCTGCATAGCAACGGACGACAGTGCCGCGCTTGCTATGCGTGCCATAGGGTTTCCGAAAAAGAAAATCACCGTCGTATATAACGGCTCTCCGAAGCTCGAACGTCCCGACGATGCTTCCCTTTCGGCTCTAAGAAATAAGCTCGGTATCCCTGAAGACAGAATCACCGTGGGCTTTTTCGGAAGACTCGAACCTGAAAAAGGACCCGAAATACTCTTGCAGGCGGCATCCCTCTGCCTGCGTTTCACCCACGATATTCATTTTCTTATCTGCGGTGACGGTTCCGAAAAGCAGGAGCTTGAAAATCTCGCCCGGCGCTGGGGCCTGTCTGACAACGTCACATTCTGCGGCTTCGTTTCCGACGTCGCCCCGTATATGTCGCTGTGCAAAATCATCGCAAGCCCGTCCGTGGCTGTTGAAACCTCTTCCCTCTCCCTTTGCGAGGCCCTCTCTCTCGGACTGATTCCCGTCGTTACCGACGTCGGCGGAAGCCGTGCGCTTATCGGCGGCTGCGGCATCTGCGTACCGCCCGACGACCCGCCCGCTGTATACCGGGCAATAATGCAGCTAGTCCGTGACCCGGACCTCTGCGCACTTTACTCACGCAAAGCACGTGCCCGCTTCTTTGAACGCTGCACGGCTGAACGTATGGTGAAAGAAACCTGCAGAATATATGACGAAGTGGCAGACACAAACCGAGTTTGCTAAAATATATATAAAAAAACTTGCTATTTTTTCAAAAACCACTTGATTTTTTTTGTAAAAGTGCTACAATATTAGGCAGTGATTAGCACTCATTCTTTTTGAGTGCCAAACCAATCAACTTGTTTATAAATTCAGGAGGATATATTATGAACATCAGACCACTTGCTGACAGAGTTGTTATCAAACTCGTCGAAGCTGAAGAAAAAACAAAGAGCGGCATTCTTCTCACCGCTTCCGCACAGGAAAAGCCCCAGGTTGCCGAAGTTGTTGCCGTAGGCCCCGGAAAGGTCAACGACGACGGAACAAGAACTCCCATCGAGCTCAAGGTCGGCGACAAGGTTATCGCTTCCAAGTACTCAGGCACCGAAGTCAAGGTTGACGGCAAAGAGTACACCATTCTCTGTGAGAAAGACATTCTCGCAATTATCGACTGAACAGAAAGGACTTGATTTATTATGTCTAAGGATCTTTATTACGGAATTGACGCCAGAAACGCCCTTCTTCGCGGCGTAGACCAGCTGGCAGATACAGTTAAAATCACTCTCGGCCCCAAGGGCAGAAACGTAGTTCTCGACAAGAAGTACGGTGCTCCCCTCATCACAAACGACGGTGTCACAATCGCAAAAGAAATCGAGCTTGACGACCCCGCCGAAAATATGGGTGCTCAGCTTGTAAAGGAAGTTGCAACAAAGACCAACGACGCTGCCGGTGACGGTACAACAACCGCGACCCTGCTCGCTCAGGCCATGATTCATGAAGGCATGAAGAACGTAACCGCCGGTGCAAACCCGATGGTTCTTCGCAAGGGTATGAAGAAGGCCATTGACAAGGCTGTCGAATGCCTCGCTGCCAATTCCAAGCCCGTAAGCGGAAGCGACGATATCGCCAGAGTCGGTACAATTTCTGCCGGTGATGCCGAAATCGGTCAGCTCATCGCCGACGCCATGAAGAAGGTAACTTCCGACGGCGTTATCACCATTGAAGAATCCAAGTCTGCCGAAACAATCTCTGAGGTTGTTGAAGGTATGCAGTTCGACCGCGGATACATTTCCCCCTATATGTCCACTGATATGGAAAAGATGGAAGCCGTCCTTGACGACTGCTACATCCTCATCACCGACAAGAAGATCAGCTCCATCCAGGAAGTTCTTCCCCTTCTCGAGAAGATCGTTCAGTCAGGAAAGAAGCTGCTCATCATTGCCGAGGATATCGACGGTGAAGCTCTCACCACCCTTATTCTCAACAAGCTTCGCGGCACCTTCACCGTTGTCGGCGTAAAGGCTCCTTCCTTCGGCGACAAGAGAAAGGAAATGCTCAGAGATATCGCAATCCTTACCGGCGGTCAGGTTATCACCTCCGAGCTCGGACTTGAGCTTAAGGATGCCGACATCACAGACCTCGGCCGTGCACGCCAGGTCAAGGTCACCAAAGAGAACACCGTTATCGTTGACGGTGCCGGTGATTCCGCAGCCATCAAAGAGAGAATCGCTCAGATCAGAACCGCTCTCGAAAACACCACGATTGCTTACGATAAAGAAAAGCTTCAGGAAAGACTTGCAAAGCTTGCCGGCGGTGTAGCCGTAATCAAGGTCGGTGCTGCCACTGAAGTTGAAATGAAAGAAAAGAAGCTTCGCATCGAAGACGCTCTCAACGCAACAAAGGCTGCCGTTGAAGAGGGTATCGTCCCCGGCGGCGGAGTTGCTTACATCAACGTCATTCCGGAAGTTGCCAAGCTTCTCAAGGCAACAGAAGGCGATGAGAAGACCGGCGTACAGCTCGTACTCAAGGCTCTCGAAGCTCCCATCCGTCAGATTGCCGACAATGCAGGCTTCGACGGCGGTGTAGTTATCGACAAAATCGTATCTTCAAAGAAGACCGGCTACGGCTTCGATGCTTATACCGAAACCTACTGTGATATGATGAGCAAGGGCATCGTCGACCCGACAAAGGTAACCCGTTCCGCTCTTCAGAACGCTGCTTCCATTGCTTCAACCATCCTCACAACTGAGGCTGTCGTTGCCAACAAGAAGGAAGATCCCGCTGTTGCCGCTGCTGCCAATGCAGCAATGAACGCCGGCGGCGGAATGTATTAATTCATCCGCAGTAATTGTTCAAAGATTCCCAAACTCCATACAAAATGCCCCCCGGGCTTTGCCCGGGGGGCATTTTGTATTATGCCGCAATTCATTTTTCTTTTTTATCAATGATTACGTAAAGTCTTTTCTTTTCGAGCAATTTTCGTAATAATGCCACCTTCTGATTACGTAAATTCGCTTCCCGTCGAGCTTTTTACGTAAGCATTTCATTAATTCCAACTCCTGATTACGTAAAGTCTTCTTTTTCTGAGCTATTTACGTATACATTACATCATAAACGATATATGCTTACGTAAATTCGCTTCCTGTCGAGCTTTTTACGTAAGCATTTCATTATTACCACCATATGATTACGTAAATTCGCTTCCTGTCGAGCTTTTTACGTAAACATTTCATTAATTCCAACGCCTGATTACGTAAAGTCTTCTTTTTTCAAGCTTTTTACGTAAGCATTTCATTAATTCCAACGCCTGATTACGTAAAGTCTTCTTTTTTTGAGCTATTTACGTAAACATTTCATCATACACGATATATGCTTACGTAAATTCGCTTCCCGTCGAGCTTTTTACGTAAGCATTTCATCATTACCACCATATGATTACGTAAAG
>DCGL01000164.1 GCA_002314565.1 Clostridiales bacterium UBA1779 | reverse complement strand
TACGTAATACTCTGCCGCCGGCGGCATTTTCTTTACGTAAAGACAAGCCGAAACAACGAATTTACGTAACGAATCAGCGATTTTCGCCGTTGGGTTACGTAATATTAAAAAATATAACCGCCTGTACGTAATACTCTGCCGCCGGCGGCATACAAATACCCCCGGGGCTGCAATGCAGCTCCGGGGGATATTATTATGTCAGAATATCAGTCTTTCTTGCGGCGGCAGACAAATGCTGCGGCAAGAGTGAGAACGGGAGCCATAAGGGCAAGCGTTGAGCTGCAGCCGGACTTCTTGGCAGGAGCCTCGGTTTCCGGTGCCTTTGTCTCGGCAGGAGCAGCTTCTGTTTCTGCCTGTGTGGCCTCGACTTCAGTCTGAGCTTCGGTTTCCGGAGCCTTGGTTTCCGGAGCCTTCGTTTCAGGGGCCTTAGTCTCGGCAGCTGTCGTTACGGCTTCAGTGGCAGCGGCTGTTGTCTCTTCGGCAGTTGTTTCGGTAATCTGTGTGGGAACGAAATCCACAGCCTTGTACGTGTCGGCGCCGGGAATTGCCTCAGAGAAAGCGGCAATTTCAGGACAGAGGAATACGGGCTGCTGTTCCATTGATTCATCGGTATCAATGGATGCCATATCGTCAACTGTCAGGCAGAATACGAAATATGTTGCCTTGTAGGCTTCCTCGAAGTTCAGTTCATAGTATCTGAAAGTTCCGTCTTCGGATGTGAGCCACTTGTCTTCAGTGTTGAGGTTCTTGACTTCGCAGAGCTTCTTTCCGGTAAAGCCGTTTCCGCCGTCAACCTTGAGCCAGGGAGTATCGGAATCGGTGGCATAAACGGTGAAACCGTCGATAACGGTGTTGCCCCACTTTGAACCCTTGGGTCCGACTGTGACAATCATGCTCTTGAGTTCAGCACCTACACCGTTGTTTACGGGTGTAGAAATAATTCCTCTGTAGATGCTGGCTTCTTCACCGACGACGTAATCGGCGGAGTAAAGTGTGCCGTTTACAAATCTGAAGCCGGCGCACTTAAGTACGCTTGCAACCTTTGCGCCCCAGCAGGAGGCCTGTACGGTGTTGTCCGTAACTGTCCATACGACGGTCTTTCCGTCTGTTGTCTTTTCGGTATTGAAGGTGCAGGTATAGTCGTGGTCAAAAGCTATTTTAGTTCCGTTGACCGTACCGACAACCTGAGAAACACCGGAAACGAAGGTAAGGACGCTCTTGTCTGCCGTAAAATAAGGATTTACACCGACGGCAGAGGATGTCAGTGCCATAGCGGAGGCTGACAGAACCATAATGAGTGTCAGCGCGATTGCGAGAATTTTCTTCATTTGAATATTCCTTTCAGAAATATGTGGAGTATGCTGTATTTATCGGCGGAAGGAGTCCGACAGACAAAACACTAACTGTAATATTATATAATATTCTGTCTTTTCTGTCAATTACTGTTCTCTTCTTTTGGCAAAAAATGCTGTTCCGAGAACGGCAGCGAGGGCGAGGGCAGCGATATAGTATACGGCTGTATCGGCAGTTTCAACGGGTTCTGCAGATACCGTGGGACCTGCAATGAAGTTTTCTCCGCCTTCAAGAGAATTTGAAAGGAAGGTATTGCTTACAGTATCGTACATACCGACAGTGCCGTCCGCAGCTTTTGCGGGAACGTAGTTTGCCTTGAGAACGTCCTTTTCATAGATGGCAACAGAATAAATCTTTGATGCGCCGTTGCAGTACTTGGTTACGGCAGAAGGGGTTGAAGAAATGTTTGACGCACCGATTGTAAGCGTTACGTTCTTTTCTTCGGTTACTGTGAAACCGAGTTCGGCAGGAGCCATTTCACCGACAACCTTGCCGTCGAAAATGAGCTTTCCGTTATAAGCATCGAGGGATGCGGTGTGTCTGTTTGTGTCCTTCGGAATGATGTCGGGGGTGTTTACAAGCAGAGCACCCATACCCATTGTTATGTAATCTTTTTCTCTTGAGTAAGCAATCTGGAAACGGCCGGTTTTGTCAGCCCCGCCGACGTATGCACCGACGATACCTGCACTTCCGCCCTTACCGGGGTAGATGGGGTCAATTACCTGGAAATCAACTTCAAGGCAGATTTTTGAATTGACGGCAATACCCGTATCAATATACTGGGTTCCGTCGCATTCGACGTATTCGAGTTCCATATACTCGGAAGGAAGAGCCTTTGCCGTGGCGGGAATTGCCATTGCAAAAGCCGCAGCCAGCATAAGAACCGACAGAGTGAGTGCGATGAGTTTCTTCATTTTCACAAATCCTTTCTTAAATAAAAAAGTTGCTTGTATCAATTGAATTTAATGCGTTCGTCAATATTATACATAAAAAACAGTACAATGGCAAGCTTTTTTATTTTCTGTTTACAAGCGTATCCTTGAAAATATAAGTATTCGAGCAGACTCTCAGTTCCTTGCCGCTGTCGCTCGTGATTCCCGAAATATTGATTTCTTCAGTGACAAGCACCGGGTATTTGCACGAATAACCGTCTTTTACCCTGCTTGAATTGAAATTCTGGAATATGCACGGACCCACGTATTTTCCAACCGCTTTGTCGCTTATGTACAGGTTTTCAACCGTCACCGTTCGCGGCATATGGCAGGTATATCCGAAATCGTGATCTTCCGTGTTTGAGGCGCCGATGAGATTCACCTCGCTGACCTTGGCCCCGTTTGACGGGTAAAACTCGCAGTTGCGTATGATAAGATCGCCGTCCCAGGTACTTCCGTAATCGCTGCGCAGGTTGACAAAGCTCTTTGCATATACGATGCAGTTTTCAATCAGGGCTTTTCCGCTTCCGATGAGATTTATTCCCTGGTGACCGAAGCTGCTGTTGCGCAGAGTGACGTTCATAACGCCCTGATGCGCGTCGAAACGTGAGAACTCAACGCCGTCGAACACTATGTTCTTGGCAAAATTCGAAGCAAACACGCCCCAGTATGAGCTGTTGTTGATATCCGTAATCTGATTGCAGTTGTAGAAATACGTGTTCGTTGCCGAGGTTACGGTGATGTCGTAGCTTCCCATATTGGTTCCGTTTGAACCCGTATCCTTATACGTCTTATGCCCTGAAAACGTGCAGTTTTTGACCGTGATATCCGAGCATGAGTTTATTATCAGGATTCCGTAGTACGGCGCCCCGCTTGATCCTTCCCCCTTGATTTTGTGCGTAAGGCCGTCTATTACGACGTTCGAACGGTATATTTTAATTCCACGGTAATAGTAATTGTAGGTGGAGGGCTCGCGGTTGGCTGTAGTCGTGACCGTTCCGCCGCGCAGAGTCAGCGTTTCCTTGTCGATTTTGAAACCGTTTGCCGACGTTACAGTGTCATAATCCCAGATTATCGGGGTTTCCGGACTGACGTTTCCGTCCTTGTCAACACGAATGACTTCGGTCTGGGAAGAACCGTTGTTGGCATTTCCGCCCTTTCTGATATATCTCTTTACATTGCTATTAGTAAGGGTTACTATGCTGTCTCCGGGCAGCTTTACCCCGATATTCGTCTGTCCTGCCTTGAGGGGACCTATGCCTGTGATTGAATAGGAGCCCTCCTCCCTGTGAATGATGAAAACTTCCTTTTTGCAGTTCTTGACATTGCGGTCGTCAATTATGAACTCCGCACCCGTCCAGTCAGTATCCGTCTTGATAACTGCACGCTTGTCTGCAGGACCGATTAAATATGTGGCTCCTTTTTTGGCAAATACCGTACCGCGGACGTTATTCGCATAATCGTGGGCTGCTATTATTGCGTCGAAATCATCGGAAACGCCGTTGCCTTTTGCACCGAAATCCTCGTAATATATGATTTTCCCGTATTTTTTTCGGAAAATCACTTCGGTATCCACGCTGATTTCGCTTTCCGTGAATATTCCGTCAAGCAATGCGCCGAAACGCTGACCGCCGACTGCCGACGTGTAAGAAATAACGAGATTCCCATCCTGCTGCTTTACGGTGCAGAGATTGTCTTCGTTATCCGAGACGGAGCACAAAATCAGCCTTCCCTGCTTTTCTTCGGTATAAGGCAGCATAAGTCCCGTGTGCTGAAACACGGCGGTCCTGAATTCATCAAGGCAGGCGCGTGCCTCTTCGTCCGTGCTTTCACAGTAAAGACTGTAGTCGGACAGGCTGTTCCCGCTGAACATGACCGATTTCACATCGGCCTTTGTGTTACCGTACATTCTTCCGCCCTCTCTAAGCCCGCGAATTATTCCGTTGTCCCAAAGCTCAATAAACCTTTTTACTGCCTGCGCGGTTGACGCATAGCTGCCTCCGCAGATGAAAAGCTTTGTGCCGACCGAAGCAATAACATACCCGTTCATACCGAGCAGCTCGCGGTCCGTCTCGAACGTATCTGCGCTTTCGCGGTTCGTCTTCCCTACGATTATTTCGTATTCCGCAATTTCAGAAGCATCACGGTACCAGTCTGTTTTTATCTGAATATCGGTCCCCTCTGACAGAATGAATTTTTTCAGTGCTATGGCGGCATCCGTTTCGGTTGCACAGGCCGAATCCCCACGTATGATAACGTACTTGGTGGATTTATCAGGAGCCTGAATTTCGAGCTCCGGCGCCTCGGTTTCAGGAGCTTCAAAGACAAGAGTTTCTGCCCCAGTCGTTACCGCTTCTTCTGTATCCGCAACGGTTTTATCCGTGCAGCCGGCAAAGCTCACGAGGGTGCAGACGCACATAACCACGGCGAGTATGAGAGATACTGTTTTTTTCAAATTGCGGACCTCCTTTGAGTATGAAGCAGATGAAATCACGGAATAATTAGACTCAGACACCAACTGTACAGAAAATCCGTACTCAGTCCTTGCTTACGACTATGGTTTTCAGCCAGTCCTTGCGTTTAAGCAAAATATACCCGACAACGGCCTTGAGACACTCTGCCGCAGTCGTACAGATATAAAGCCGGTAAATGCTCATATCCGTAAGATATGCGCAGACAGCAGAGACCGGAACGACACAGACCCACATAAAAATACTGTCGCTGAGCATGGTCTGAAAAACGAGGCCTCCCGAACGGATTGTGAAATACGAGGAGTTTATATATGCCCATAGTGGATTGCAGATTCCGTAAACGACTATCATAAACGTCGCTATACTGCGGGCCTCGGCAGTTGTGTTGTAAATCAGCGGAAAAACGAAGCCGAAGCCGACAAGCAGAATACCGACTCCGCCGGACAGCAGTACCCCGAAGGTGATCAGCTTGCGGTCGGTATCCTCTGCCTTTTCAAACAGACCGGCGCCGAGCTGGTTGCCGATGATGATGGAAATCGCCGTTCCCATTGAGAAAAACACGATGCTGAACAGGTTTGTAATCGTTGTGGAAATATTCTGCGCCGCAACCGAATCAAGTCCTCTGGTTGAAAAGCACTGATTGCGGAAGGTAATGGCAAGTGACCACAGAAACTCGTTTGCAAGAAGCGGCAAGCCCTTCTTACCGATCTCACGCATCAGATTGGCAGGCACAGCCCTGAAGCTGAAGGCTCCTTTGAAATAAATGCCGTTCTTTTTGCTTCTGAATGAATAAATCAGCAGCATTCCGAGCTCGACAAAGCGTGACAGGACGGTTGCGATGGCCGCCCCCTCAACTCCGAGCTTCGGAAAACCGAGCAGGCCGAAAATCAGCAAAACGTTGAAGACTGCGTTGGTTCCGACAGCTACAAAGCTTGTTATCATCGGGAAAACGGTTTCACCTGTTTCGCGCATTGTCGATGAAAATGCAGCAGACACGGCAAACGGAAGCAAACCGAACAGAATTATATTCAGATATTTCTTTGCGAACTGCATCGTCAGCTCAAGGTCCCCTTCATTGCTTCCGTCATGAAGGAAAAGGTTGATCAGCGGTTCTGAAAATGAAAAGAAGGCAATTACAGCGAGAATTGACGCAACGTAGCACATATAGAGCTTTGCCCTGAGAGTTGCACGTATTCCGTCAACGTCCCCGGTTCCCTTGAACTGGGCGGTAAAAATGCCGGCAGCTGAAATAACGCCGAAGCATATGAGATTGAAGATGAAGAAATACTGATTGACGATTGATACGCCCGACATCTGCTCTGTTCCGAGAGATCCGACCATAATGTTGTCAAGCAAGCTGACAAGGTTCGTAATTCCGTTCTGTATGATTATCGGAAGCAGAATTGCAAGCGCCGATTTATAAAAGGCTTTGTCGCCGAAATATCGGCTGAGTGTTTTTTTCATGATTTCCTTATTGATTATGTTTTTTATGGATAAGGTATAATATCTTGCGCAA
>DCGL01000153.1:10279-37245 GCA_002314565.1 Clostridiales bacterium UBA1779 | reverse complement strand
AAACTTCGTCTGGGTCGAAGGTCACAACGGCCACCCGCAGAATGAACGCTGCGACCTGCTTGCAACCTCCTGCGCCGACGGCTTTAAAAACTGAAGTTTTTCTTATTTTTGACTTGTAATAGAATGCAGCAACCCAAGTGGCATATCAGCACTGCATTCTTTTGCTTATTTCACTGTCAAAAGAATGCAGCCAAAATCGGCCTGCATTCTTTTTTCATTTCAAATCATATAAGAATGCAAGCCATAACCGTGTTGTTCCATACTGCATTCTTTTTTCATTTTCAAACCATAATAGAATGCCTGTCAAAAAAAACGGCTGAGCGCTTTCTTTCACAAGAAAGCTTCAGCCGTAAATTCTTTCAAGGTCTTCGGGTCTGACGTTTTTCATAACAAACAGGAAATGAATCAGTGTAAGAACGCCGAGTACAGCGGTTACAGTGACGGTTGCAGCATCCCATATAATACCGTCTCCGAGTGTGGGAATCAGATAACCATTGAAGTCAAAGAGCGTGTGCAGCAGAACGCACAGCCAGATGCAGCGGGTTTTGAGCAGCACGACGGCGCACATTCCGCCGATTAAGAACGAATAACCTATCTGAAGAACGACGGGACCGACGCCTGCACCTGCGAAAAGATTGAACAGATGAATTCCGCCGAACACCGCAGATGACAGCACTGTGTACCAAAATATGTCTTTCGTCGAAGCTCTGTGCTTTTCAAGCACTGCAGGAAAGAGCACGGCTCTGAAAGCAAGCTCTTCAAATAGCCCGATTGAAAACGATTCTGCAGCATAAAGCCACAAAACCGCGCCGCTTCTTAAAAGAACTGCATTTCCGCTGACAAGTCCGATAATCGGAAGATTGTTGACAACAACCAGAAGTGCAGGGATTGACACGAGCAGTGCCCGAGTTTTTTTATCAGAAGTAAATCCGTAAACCTTATATTTTGACCGTATGGCAACGGGAATGAAAATCACTGTTCCCGCGCATCTCGTTATCAGCCCGCGAATCAGCGTATTCACCGTTTCGTCTTCCGAATATGCCGGAGGAAACAGTTCGAGATATCCGACGACAGCGGCTCCAATGATAATCAGAAGCATCAGCGGGTCAAAAACTCTCTTTTTCTTCGTGTCACTCATTCTGTGTTGTACTCCTTCTTTTTCTGTAAAGGATGAACCACACGACAAAAGCACCGGCTATCAGAAGGACGGACACAAGCTGAGAAGGACTTAAGAAGCTGACCACCGTGCTGCCTCTGTCATCGTCTCTCATATACTCGGCAAAAAATCTCCACAGTCCGTACAGCGACATATAAAGCGGGAGATTGCCTTTTTTGTTTTTCAGAGCACGGTAAAACAGGAATACAGTCAGAGCAGCAAGGAATAAGGCTTCAAAAAGCTGAACCGGAACGACCTTGTATCCGAGATAAACCATATTAATGCCGTACCAGGCGTCGGTTGCCTTTCCGTGGCAGCAGCCTGCACACAGACAGCCGAGACGTCCGATGGCGTGAGCCGCAGGAACGCAGGTTGCAAAGACGTCCAGCATCGGATACATCATTTTCACGTGAAGTCCGTCCTTGAAATACAGGGCTCCGATTCCGTAATAAAACGCAAGAAAGCAGGCGGCTCCGCCGAGCAGTCCGCCGAGGAAAGTCGCCCCCGTCGTTTCGGTGAGTTCAAACACTCCGTTTTCAAGGTAATTGTAAAACCCCTGAAAAAGAACCGCGGAACCGTAACCGACAAAGAGGGTCACAACAGCATCAAGCAATATGAAATTGTGGTATCTTGCATCAAGCTTTCTTCTGTTCGAGAAAAAGTTGAAAATCAGTATGGCAGCAAGCGCGGAAAGCCCGAGCAGGAGGTCATAAAGTGTCAGACCAAAGACAATTTCGTACGGATACATTTTCTTTTTTATGAAACACGATTTGCTGCTTTTTTCATTAATACCCGGTTTTGCGGCATTTTCAGAGCAAAAGCAGCATATTCTGCTGTTTCTTAATCCTTGTTCAGCATTGATATGAGTTTTGGAATGGCCTGTTCGAAGCAGACTCCGTAGGGATGGTCCTTATGAGGCACAGTAGCTTCAATTGAGGCAACAACGAAGTCAGCGGCAATCTGTGAGCATCTGTCAATGGACTTTCCTCTGACAAGGGCCCCGCAGAATGCGGATGCAAATACGTCACCGGTTCCGTGGAAAGCACCGGGAAGCTTCTTGTGTTTGTAATAGGAGCTCGTCTTCCCATCCGTGGCATAAACACCCGTATAGCCATCTTCAAAGCTTACTCCTGTGATTACAACTTTTTTGGTTCCGAGAGCAAGGAGCGCACTGCATATATCCCTGATATAAGCTTCGTCATAGCTTTCGCGGTAAGGAAGTCCGGTGAGGTACGACGCTTCCGTGATATTAGGAATCAGGATATCCGAAACGGCGGCAAGCTTTTTCATTTCTTCAACGAAAGCAAGGTCAAAGCCCGTGTAAAGCTTTCCGAAATCTGCCATTGCGGGGTCGACGATAAGAGCGGCGCCGTCCTCAAGAGTAGTCTTTGCAATATGCTTTACGTATTCAATCTGACGTGCACTTCCGAGGTAACCCGTGTACATGGCGCAGAATGTGATTTTCTCTTTGTTCCAGTGCTCTTCGATGGCAGGCATATCGTCCGTCAGGTCACGGAAGGTAAAGCCTTTGAAACCGCCGGTATGCGTTGAAAGAACTGCCGAGGGCAGAATTGAAGTTTCAACACCGCAGGCGGAAATGATGGGCAGTGCAACCGTGAGTGAGCACTGTCCCACACAGGAAATATCCTGAATTGTCAATAGTCTCTTAAAACTGTTCATTGGTCTGTTTCTCCTGTAAATTCGAATGAAAAATCAAAGTGCATAATACTCGGCACCGTCTTCAAGACGTAAAGCACAGAGTCTTCCGCCGCGTCCGGCACCGCAATCCGTCATAATAACGTCGCCGTCATATTTTACGCAGCCGTCTGCGCAGCTGCCGGAAATAAGCGTTTTGTATCCCTTGACCGTGGGACATGCTTTTTCTGAAAAGAAGTTTGCGTCATCATAATCGGCTATCTCACCGTCGAATTCGCAGTCAATTCCCTTTGAAGTGATCAGATAGTCTTTCCCGTTGACGGTAACTTTCTCTGCAGCGGGCATCTCGGAAAGATAATCGAGGATTCCCTCTTTCATATCCGCATCAAGTCCGCGGAAGCTGTCCAGTATTTCACGACCGCCTTCCATGCTCCACTTCTGCATCTTTGCAATATATGCAGCATCGGGCTTTGCCCCGCTTTTCAGCATATTGTCAAAGCCTGACAGCATTTCATAAACCAGTCTGTCGTTTTCGGTTGCAACAGGCCAGATATTTTCGGCATATGAGAGCTCTTCGAGCAGGTCGAAGGATTCATCGGGATTTCCTGTGAAATCTCCGATTACGAACAGAAAATCCTTCTTTCCGAAATGAAACTTGCTGAGCAGACTTTTCCACAGAGTGAAATTCCCTCTGACACCGGATACTACGTACGTCATATATGTTAACCTCTATAATCAAAAAATGCGGTGCAAAATTGCACCGCATATTATTATAATATTATTTGTATAAAATATCAACAGAAAAGTTGCAATTCTCAGAAAGAAGCAAAAGATTTTTTTCCAGTTCACGCTGCCGGGCAGCATCACTGCCGCTTTTTTCAAGACCCTCGGCTGCTTTCCAGTAAACCGCGGCAAGTCTTTCCGCATATGGGGGCAGCAGCGGATCACGTTTTTCAATAATGCGTTTTCCGACGATAAGCTCGGTTTCCGTCCACTGTCTGACACATCCGTCGTACGACGCACAGATTATCTGGTAGATCCTGTCGTCCTCTTCGGCAAGGCATTCGTCGATAATATCAAAGCCGTGTGTTAAAAGATATCGCCTTACGTCGAAATGATGGGTCATAGGCTGCAGAATCAACCTGAGTTCCGGATTTTTCAGGTAGGAGCAGGCATCGAGTATTGAAACAATCAGCTCGCCGCCCATACCGAGAACGTAAATGTCCTCTGCCCCGGCATTCTCAGTCCCATCAAGCCCGTTTCCGAGATTGAGGCTTATTCTGTCTTCAAAGCCGGCCTCTTTTATATTGATTTCAGCCCTTTCAAGAGGTCCGCGGTTAATATCCGAGGCAACGCCGCCGGGACTTATCCCCATTCCGACGAGATAAAGCGGAAGATAGGCGTGGTCAGTTCCTATATCCGCAAACCGCTTTCCGTTTCTTGCAAACGAAGCGGCTGCCATCATTCTCGGTTTCAGTCTGTATTGATTCATTATTTTCCTTCTGTTTGTGAATTGCAGTTTATAAGCTCTGAGTATTCCGGGTGAGACGATAGAAAAACTGCTGTACCGTCAGCCAAATCAAAAAAGCATTATCTCTTTGCAAAGCTTTTTTAACGGATTTCGGAAAATCAGCCGTCCCTGCGCCGTGCGTGTGATCTTCAGAGATTAACGGTAATATTTTACCATACGGCGAAGGCAAAATCAACAGTAAAACCTGTATTCAAGACCGGCAAAAGAAATCAGGTCGTTATTATTCAGCGCATACTTCATACCGGTTTTCAGCCTGATTCCGTTCACGTACGTGCCGTTTGCCGAATCCGAATCCATGATATAAAAAACCCCTCCGTTTTCACGGACTATTTCAGCATGAATTCTGCTGATTTCCGAACCTCCTGACGGCACTACCGAACACCTTTCTCTGTCTCTGCCGACAAGAGTGCTGTCCCTGCAGATTCTTTCAATACTCTGATCCTTCAGAGAGAACAGTGACGCTTCCTTTCCGTATTCAGGGAATGCATCGATTATCCTGCGAAGCTCATAGAAATCCGTTTCTCCTTTTTTCTGAAGAAACGCGCTGACAATGTTTGAAAGCTTATTTGATGCTGCATCGGAAGCTGTATCCGATGGGAACTTTACAAGTATCTTCGACAGCAGTTCCGTAAATCTTGCGTTCAGGCTTAGGTTCGGTGATTTGCATGGAATGACAATAAAACCCGGCTTCTGCGCTTTTTCGTTCCATAAAACGGAATCGATTTCCGTTGAAACGACACCGTCATCAAGCATATACTCTTCACTTGATATTTCCGCATCGCAGAGCCCGAGAATCAATTTTTTCAATCCGGCTTTAGGTATGTTAGCAAAGCCGCCATTAAGCTGTTCATATCCGTCAAGAGGATAAAGCAGCTTAAAGCGCCCGTTCTCTTCAATAACCTTGGGCCTGATAAGTCCGGGAATATCCGCCTGTTTCAGGACTTCACAGCACAGGCTGTCAGCATCTTTGATATCCAGTGTGCAGCTGTAATACGGTTTCTTTCCTATTTCTTCTAACAACAGTCCGTAACTCATTTTTTGCCTCTAACTTCATTCAGAAATTCTGTTTTCAGCTGTATCTTGCAAGTGTCAGTACATACAGCCTGTTCTCTTTCCTGACAACCGACCTGCCTTCACAGGAAAAGCAGCCTGCTTCTTCATACCTGTTTTCGTTTGCCGGTTTTCCGTCTTCTCTGATATAATACCACAATCCGTCCCCGAATACCGGAGCATAGCCCATAGAGAAGGATTTCGCGTTTTCGAAGCGATTTTCAATTACTATTCGTCCGCTCACGTCAATATATCCCCATTTCCCATTGCTTTTAAAAGCAATATAAGAAGATTCCGCAGCAGGCAGCGCAATATCCTCATAGCCTTCGGACAGAATACTTCCCGAAAGAGAGCACAGGTAGAACAGATCCTCTTTTTTTACGACGCAAGTCCCGTATTCGGAGCAGGAGCCGTTTGAATCGGTTTTAATCATATCGAATTCATATGCGGTAATACTTCTGAGCTTTTCGTCAATCAGCGCCCATTTTCCGTCCTTCATAACGGCAGCGACTCCGTTCGAAAACGAACCGGCAAAATCAAAAGAGAGCATTGAAAGCGTTCCGTCAGTGCTGCAATAAAACCATTTTCCGTTCACGCAAACCGGAGCAAGTGCGTTACCGAAGCATCCGGCTTCTTGTGTGCCTTCGGGAGCCAACAGCTTTCTGAATTCATTGCCGTCAAGCCAGCACCATACGTCATTGCACAGCGCCGGAAAAGTTCCGCTGTCAGCAGAAAACACCCCAAGCTTTTCATATCCGGCGCTGAGAGATATATATCCGTCAGACCTGACGATTCCGTACAGTCCGTTTTTTGAAAACACGGCATACGCTCCGCTGCCCGAGTTCTTCCAGTCACCGACGTAATCGGCGGAGAGATACTTTTGTGTAAACGTCCCGTCAAGCAAATCGGTCCGGTCCCTGATATCAGAGCTTGTACAACCGTTTTCAAGCGCCCTCTCTGCTACTGCATAAACCTCTGAATACTGCTTCTTTTCGCAATAATATGAAATCAGCAGAAGATACGCATCTTTTTTCGAACAATCGTTTTCTATTGCTTTTTCGCAGGAGTTCAAAAAGTTTTTCTTTTCGGAAAGCCCCCAAGCACATCTTGCAAGTCCCATATAGACGGGATACATATCCCCCGACGTTTCCGGTATCTGAGAATATAAAGCTTCGGCTTCTGTGAAGATACCGTCTTTTTCATATTTTAATGCCTTTTCATACAGCTCACAGTATTTCATATTATCCGCTTTATCCATAATGAACAAAAGCGGAAAGCTGATTACAGTGGCAGACAGCAGCACGACAGCAACAGCATAAGGCAGTAATTTTGAATAATAATCTTTGATTTTCATATTTTTTCCGTTCCGGACAAGCCATCTTTTTTCTCAAATATTGCGAAAATCACATTTGCGATTTCATCTGTATGAACACGGAAACAGCATAAGCCGCCGAAAGTCCGGTAAAAACGAAGGGGGCAAACGGAAGACCTGTTTTAATATTTGCTTTTCTACGCATCAGTAAAAGGAGTCCGAATAATGCAGCCGGCAGAAAAGATAAAATCAGAAGCGAAAACAGCCCTGAAAAGCCGAAATACAGTCCGAGAGCCGACATAAGCTTTATATCCCCGCCGCCGAGCCCGTTTTTCATGACAAAAGCGGAAATCAGCATCAGAATAAGAACCACGCTTCCGCCGAGCAAAGCATTCCATAAAACCCGGATACCATCTTTTTCAATGAAAATTGAATATACGGTCTTTATGAGTGCAAGCGCTGCGACGCTGAGTGAAAGATAATCGGGAATTCTGTGTTCATTGAAATCAATACAGGCACAGCTGTATAGTATCCAGAACAAAGCAGTATCGCAAAACACAGTCTCACCGCTTTCTATGTACTGTAAGGCAAGAACGGTCAAAGATAAAACGGCACAGATTGCCCATATTATTGATTTTCTTCCCTTATTCTGATTGTTTTTTGAAACTGTCAGAAAAAATGACACAGCCGACAGTAACAGGAACTCTGCCGCTTCAAGATAAATCATTTTTCAATACTCCGTCCTTTCAGAATACGGTTTCGTAATATAATATTTCAATTTTCACGCCGCTTTTCTTTTCGGCATCCAGTGCAAGCTTTTCAAGCCCGGTAGCGAAAGAAGCGGCGTCTTCCGGCATAATTACCCGAAGCTTCATATTTCTGCGGCTTCCGGCAGTATAAGTTTTTCCGTTTTCAGTAACAAAAGAAAGCGCTGCCTTCGAAGCCGACCTCTTCAGCGCGTTTGCGTCCGACAGAATTTCACGGTAAATTCCGTTCGTGTTAAGGCTGTAGCATGAAGCGTCGGTCTTTTTTCCGTCACCGGGATCCGTAAACGTTGAATAAGAAGATGAAAAGGGATTCAGTGATATCACGGAAATATACTCTTCTGCCGTTCTGTCGTACAGATCAAACCCATACCCGGATTTCACTGCCATTGAAGGATACTTTTTCTTTTGCATATCTACAATTGCTTTACCGCGCCGAAGATTTCCGTACTCCCATATGCTGATGCTCCTCGTGCTTCCTGCGGCGGCATCAGCCCAGCTTTCGGTATATGAAGACTGTACTATTTTCACCGAAAAAGGAAGATATGAGACAGGGGTTATTTCGTAGGCTGCACAGAGACTGACCGCATTTCCGTCAGGAAGTACGCTTGACATACTGAAATCAATCCCTTCAAGTCCGTTTTTCACTCCTCTTTTTTCAAGATAGGCATCCGCATCACCGTCACATACGTATTTGGGCAGAAATGCCCGGCATACGGGAACCGCAGCTGCGTGACCGAGATATTCGGAAGCATCCTCACTGATGAGCAACCCGAAAATTGCAGCATACGCGCAAAGCGGAGAATCACCGTATTGACCGAGAGAATCAAACCAGGCCTGACCTATGCTGCCACCGTCAAGAAGGCTATCGAACATTCCGGACAGAAGTGTATTTCCGACTTCATCGGCGGTTGATGATTCGGCACTTCCGAGTCCGAGTGAAAACAGGCTCTTTACCGCTTCAAGCATTATTTTTTCCGTTTCACTTTTATCTGAGGTATCAACCGACGAAATTTCATCCCGGATTTTTTCGGTTATAACCGAAGCTGCTCTCAGGTCCGAGGATACTTCAAGCGCCGTGTTGTCAAGCGCAAGCTGAATTTCGTGCTGCGTTTCAATAACGTTGCACAGAGAAAAGACGGTGCACAAAACGATTACAAATATACACACGGCAATTGAGGCTTCAACAGTATAGCTTCCGCATTCGGAATGCAATTCAGTATGCAGCCGTTTTCTTCCCTTCGATTCCATATAATGTACTTCCTATATTATTCAGGTCAATCATACTCACCGTATCTTTCAGCGATTCATCTGTCTCGAGAATATCCGTAAAAGCAGTTTCAACCAGTGCGTAACATTCAATCGTTACAACAGTCTGCGCTTCGCAGACATTGAAATCTGGGTCTGCAGAGCCGACGTTTATCTGTATCAGCTTCGCGCAGCGTCCGAGTATTGCGTTTTTGTTCAGAGGATAGCGAATCAGCATAAACAGAGTCAGATAATCTTTATATCCCAGACTGAGAAGCCCATCATCGTCCTTTTTCTCCGTCCCTTCATCTGTCAGTAAGTCCAAAATTCCTGCCACGCTCAGGCTGCGGGTTTCACCGTTCTTATAAACGGCAACCTTCTTTCCGTCAAGCAGACGGTTCATATCCATAGCGCTTTCCGCAGCTGCCCAGGCGATAATTATCACGTTCTGTACGAGCGGAATCCCGAAGCCGCACCATCCGGCAAGAACGCTTGCAAGTTCAAGAGCCTCCGCCTTGATTGCCGTATCAGTATATGCATATACAAGATTCAGAGCAAAACGGATTGCATATATTTCTGCATATGCGGCTGACGTGTTGGCCTTGGCAGAGTCAAAGCCGTAAAGAAGGTATTCGAGCTCCTGCCCGTAAAAATACCCCTGAAAAAGTGCGCTTCCGCTGACGTCGGAAACAGCGTTTCCCTGATTTTTGTCAGAGGCACAGCTGAACATTCCTGTAAGATATTCCGTACAGAGAAGATTTTCCCCGGAGCTTTCAAGCAGTCCGGACACGCCTGAAAGGAGCGAGGAAATTGCCGTAATTCCGTTTCCTGCCGAATCGCTCAATGCTTTGTCGGAGCTTGAATCAAGACTCAGTTCTCTTGCATTTTCAAGTATTTCGCCGGCGGTCTGTGAAAGCAGATCGATTGCGTCGAAAATCTCATAAACATCCGCCTCGCTGATTTTTTCAGGAGTATCTTCGCCGTCACTTATTCCGAGTTCAGCCGACAAGCTTCTGATTTCAGACAGAATATTCGTATCCCTGACCGTCGTTTCGTCTTTTTCGTACAGTTCACGAAGGCGGTTCATCAAAGGATAATGCTTTGCCCCCTCGGAAAAAACGTCTGACGAGACTACGTATTTTTCATAAAGGCTCTCATCGGGATACGGGAAGTCAAGGCAGGCAGCTTCAAAGAACAGACGAGCCTCTTCAATATCCTGCTTGAGCAGCAATACGTTTTCAGAACTCAGAGACTGTGCACTTTCGTCAATTTCCGCCTTATAGCTTTCCTTCATTTCACCGTCTTCAAGGCAGTCAAGAGTATCTTCCCATATTTCAAGCTTTGCTTCGCTTTCCTGAAGCTTTTCAGCCAGTGACCCGCTGACTTCCGCCAAGGAAGTCAGACAATCATCAATAATGAAAGAGTGCTCCGAAAAATCACGAATAAGCCCGTCACACAGCGCAGATACTTTAAGCCTAAAATCCGCAAAGCAGGAGAGGAGGACTTTAATCTTTTCTTCAATAGCACGGCAATACCCCGATACAGTCTCCTCATAATCACAGATTAGCTCAAAATCCGTTCCGGAGTCTGCAAGCAAGGCTTTTTCCGACCCCGTTATTTTTCCTCCGTAATATTCCACGGCATCTGTCAGCAGAAAGATGCGTTCAAGTTTTTCGGAGTTCGATACAAGCCAATCCGCAAGGCGGGTGCAGACTTGTGCATTCTTCCATCCGTCCTCGTTTTCAATATTCGTATTATCCGGAAGCAGAATTAAGCCTGAATATTCTTTCAGTTCTTCAAGGAAGCAGTTCTCGTCATTAAGGAGGAGCAGTTCCGAGTATGCCGACAGAAAACGTTCGGCAGCGCCATCGCCCGTATCGTAATCTTTGGCATCCGTTTTCAGAGTTTTTTTCAGTTCTTTCAGTTTTTCAGCATATTCACAACATTTTTTTAAAAATAAAGAATATTCATAATTTCTGTCCGCACATTCATTCAGCCCCTGAACAGGTTTTTCCGTGAACGGAGATTCGCCAAGAGCAATACAGTATGAAACGTAGGCATAGTACAGCTCTCTTGCAAGAGAATCCGCTGTGGCGGTTTCAGAATTGTATTCAAGCTTTGCCGCTGTCGCATCACACTGTGCCCCGAGATTTTCAAGAACACCGAATTTTTCGGCCATTGTCTTCCCGAAGGCAAGAGGACCGCGGTATTTCATATACTCAACAATCTGATTTTCAAGCACAGCGGGATTGGCTACGGTCGATACCGCCGCTTTTTCGGCTTCGCAATATGAATACGTGAGATTTACCAGCCCTGAAAAATTCTCGTCCGCGAAATTTCCCGAACCGAAAACGTTTTTCAGAGCCGTCCTTGCATATAAATCAGAAGTTGAGCAAATTTCATAGGAATTGATGCTTTTTTCAAGGCTCAGTCCCGCAAGGTCTTCAAGCTCTTCTTCATCAAGTGTCAGAGCAAAAAGCCCGTACATTTCATACAGCTTTCTGTTGTACTGAGACAAAAGCGAATTCATCGCAAGTCCCATTGCAGAATCAAGCTCGCTTCTTGCTGCATTGATTCTGGCGATATCGACACATACGCCTCCCAAAGCCAGCATCGGCCCGAGACAGATACAGAGAAGGATACTGACCGATCCTTTTATTGCATTTTTCAGTTTTTTCTTCAAGACACTTCCCTCTCAGCGCATTAACGGATTTTTTTACCTGAAAACCGGAGACATCATTCTATTCCGATGTCAGACAGAAGTTTTCCGATTCCACCGCGTTCCTTAATCAGTTTTTCTCCGTAATCAAACAGGTATGAAACCAAGTCCGTGTTTCTGACCGTTTCATCCGCATCGTTCAGCCGTGCAATCGCACTGACACTTACAGTATCTGGAATCCACGGCAGAAAGTTCACGTATTCTTTTTCAGCCGTGACACAAACGAAATCCCCGCGAAGGTCGGTTCTTATTTCAATACCGACATCCGGCTGCGAACACACAACGAGTGAACAGGCGGAAAGAGTCTGCGCAGCTTCGTTTTCGAGCACGTCCGTTCCCTCAAATCCCCACAGATATCTGTATGGGTCTTTTTCGGAATACAACAGACTTACGTCCCCCGCGCTTATTTCGTCCATCTCCTCACCTGAGATATACTCATAACCGGGAACCGTATAATACAGTGCGGCTTCTGCTGCCGTCTTTTCAACTCTTGCCTGCATCACGCTTCTGTCTGCAAGCCTGATTCCGAAAATCATCAGAGCGGACACGATAAGACTGATGAGAGGCAGTATCAGAGTCATTTCAAGAACGGCAGCTTCACCGCGCTCATCTGATGGAAACATATCAGAATCTCGTTATCGTATCTTCCGTCTTGCCGAGCATCGACTCGACGATATCAGTTATCTTGTCCTTGAAAATTGCGGCTAAAGCAACAACAACGACAAGAACCAGAACGACGGCAACGATGTGACTTTCGCCCTTTTCGTCATTCATAAGGTTTCTCAGGTTTTCTTTCATACCTACAACGGCATCTGACATCTTGTTCATTAAAGTTTTCATCTTTTTCTCCTTTTCCGGATACTGCCGGCTCAGATAGTTATTTTTTCAAGTAATGGAAACGCTATCATCAGAACGATTCCGATAAACATCACAATCATGGGAAAGAGCAGCGCAGATGCCGCAGCCTGACTGTCAAGCTTGGCTCTCTGCCGTCTGCCTTCCCAGCTTTCGGTATTCAGGTACCTGAGAGCCGCACACATTCCGGCTCCGCCCCGGCTCATACTACCGCTGAGAATCCCGGCAAACTGTCGTGCTTCTTTTGTCTCACAGCGTGATGCAAACGTTTGCAGAGCATCGTAAAGCGCCGTTCCGTTGTTCATCAGTTCAGACGTTTTTTTCATTTCATCGTAAAGCGGACCTTCTGCGCTGTCGGCAGCAATATTCCAGGCCGCAGTCACGGTAAGACCGGCACCTGTGAGCAAAACCATTTTTGAAATTGCTCCCGGAAGCTGACGTTCAATTTCCCTTCGTCTTTCTTTTTTTCCCTGACGGATACTGATGACGGGTATGAGCGACAGAAGCAGGCTGACCGAAATCCCGCACAAAAACAGAAGAAAATTGCAGCTCAAAGCTAAGAGAAACATTGACAGAGATAATGACGGCAATAAAACCGATATCATCCAGGATATTGAGCAGAAGGCTGCAAAATCATCACAGCCCAGTTTTTCACAGAGCTTCGCAACTGCTCCCTGTGTTCTGTTGCCCAGAATGTTCATCAGTCTGAAACCGGGGCGAAGCAAATGTACCGACGGAAAAACGCTGCGGTCGGCAGCCCTTACGATATCCCCGTATTTCAGAATTGAAGACAGCAGAAGATATATATATGAAGCAGACAGCACCGATGCACAGACGATTACCGTAAGTCTTAAATCAAAGCTCAACTTTTTCACTCCTTTTTACGATTTCAGATAAAGCTTTATTCCTGCAAATCAAATCATAACGGAATTTACAAAAAGCGGTAAACTCCGGCCTATATCCTGATATCCGTAATTTTCAGTCCGATTAAAAACGATATGATAAACACCGCAAGAGCAGCGGTTCTGACTGCAAAGTCAAGTGCAGGATTCTGAGATGAAATATCGCTTCCCATCAGTTTCATGGCAGCTGACGAGATAAACGGCATAATTATCATTATGTAGAGCTCGTTTTTGTTCGAAGCAAGAACGGTTTCGATTTCAGCCTCGGTCGAAATCCGGTCACAGATTACGTCCCTGCAGTCTCCGACCGTTTTCTGAAGATTTCCGCCGACTGAAAGTGAAGCTTTCAGCGTATCCGAAAAGCTTTTCACGTCATCAAGACCGGAACGAAGCGCAAAGCCGTCAAACCAGTCTTCTGTTTTTCCGCCGTTTCTGACAAAATCCTGCAAAGAGTTGAGTTCCGAGGCCAGAAGTGACTTTTCACCGTGCAGTCTGCACAGATCGCACAGCGCATCTTCCACTGCCCCGCTCATATTCTTTCCGGATGAAAACGAGCCGTGCATGGTTTCGAGCATATCTCTGAATTCAAAAAGAAGCGACTTTTTTCTCTTTTTGATTAGCCTTTTTCTGTATAAGGGAACGAGTGCTGCGGCAAACAGCGCTGCTGCGGCACAGGATAAAACGAAGTTTGAATACATAAGATATAAACCTGCCAGACTCACGGCGAAGCCGAAACCGAAGCCTGCGAGCACTTCACTGATACTGAGCTTGTATTCAGAATAATCGATGGCTTCGGCTGCTTTGTTTTTCCTTTTCATATCTGTGCTCCCATTCCGGCGTTTTCGAGTTTCCGAGTGTTTTTCAGCTTTACTCCGGTTCTTTCAAGCTTTCCTTTTACGGTAAAACAATCGCTTTCATCCTCCCGGTATTCAAAAAGCGTACTCAGCTGTATTTCGCCGTTTTCAATTCCGCATACCTCGCAGATTTCCGTGACTTTTCTGCTTTTGTCGCGCATTCTTGACAGATGAACGACAATATCCAGAGCAGAGGCAATCTGCGACCTGATGGCAGTCAGCGGCAGCCCGGGGCCTGCTTCAAGTACCATGGTTTCAAGTCTGTGAAGCATATCGCGTGAAGAATTTGCGTGTCCGGTTGACAGAGACCCGTCGTGTCCCGTGTTCATTGCCTGAAGCATATCAAGAGCTTCGGCTCCTCTGACTTCTCCGACGATAATCCTGTCGGGACGCATACGAAGAGACGTTCTTATCAGATTACGGACGGTAATCAGTCCGTTTCCCGAACTGTTTGCGTTTCTCGTTTCAAGACTGACAAGATTGTCGATACCTGAAATTCTGAGCTCCGCCGAATCCTCAACTGTAACTACGCGTGAATCTGACGGAATAAAGTCCGACAGCGCGTTCAGAAAGCTGGTTTTTCCCGAGCCCGTCCCGCCGCTGATAAATACGTTATATCCTACGGCCACGAGCTTTTCAAGGAAAGCGGCTGCCTCTTCCGTCAGTGAGCCGTATTCAATAAGTCTCTTTACGGTCATCGGCTCTTTCGGAAATTTCCTGACTGTAAGAACGGGCCCGCACAGGGACACCGGAGGCAGAACCACGTTGACTCGTGAACCGTCATCCAGTCTTGCGTCAACTATGGGAACCGCGGTGTTGACTTCCCTGCCTGCGTTGCTGACTATACGCTGAATTATATTCATCAGCTTCTCTTCACTCTCAAATCGGCAGCTGCATTTCTCGGTTTTACCGTTTCTCTCGATATAAACCGAATCTGGACCGTTAACCATTATCTCGGTAATGGAATCATCCGAAAGCAGAGGATCCAGAACGTCAAGGCCCCGTATACCGCTGTAAACCTTTTCTGTCAGAGTCATTCTGTCACAGAAAGATAAAGCGGCACATTCCTCACGTTTTCCGACCGTTTCGAAAATCAGACTTTCAAGTTCTGCGTCAGTCATTCCGCCGCTTGCCGGATTGCCTTTGATTTCTTCGCTTATGAGATTTTTCAGTTTTTCGCAGTCCGTCCATTCCGTTTCCGCGTTCATTTCTTTCATCATTTCAGTCAATTATTGTTTTTTTACTGCAGCCGAATCTTTCAGAACAGCCGCAATCTGCCGCACAACGTCGTAGGTCTCAAGTCCGGGAAAATCCGGAATTGAAATTACGTTTTCCGTGTTTTCCGGCATATTCTGACGGCATCTGTTTTTGATGATACCGCAATTTCGGGTAAGATTTTTCATTGCCTTTTCGAGCTTGATTTTTGACGTTTTTTCTTCATTTTCGATCAAAAACAGCTCATCCGAGGCATTTTCGGCAGTAATAAAAAGCGGACCGAATGAAAATGGACAGTCAACGGCAATATAGCTGTATCTGCCGCATTCCCTCAGTACGCCTAATATTGAATTAAGATTGTCCGGTGACACTGACGAAACGTCAGCGATATTTGCCGGAGGTCGGATGAAATCAACCCCCGATCTCGAAGTTGCGAGCATTGACAGTATCCGCTCTGCGCCCCGATTCTCTCTTGAATTCAGAGCAAACAGAACCGACTCAAGCCCGGGTCCTTCTTCAGCCTGAAACAACGCTTCTGCCTGTACTGCTTCAAGACTTAAAAAGAATGACCTTTTCTCCTCCGCGCCGAGTTCCCGGACCGCGGCCATCGCCGCGGCTGCCGCAATCACGCTTGCTCCGCCTCCGCCTGCAGGCGATGAAAACAGCACAATCCGGCAGCTGCCCGGATTTATGGCCTCCGCGTTCTTTCTCTGCTTCAAAAGAGAGAGAAGGACGCGTTCAAGCACGGGCACCGGGGAATATTTTGCAAAGTATTTCGATTCAGCCGCTGTATCTTCACGGGTATCGCAAAGATAAAGGTCTGCTTCAAGAGGAAGCCCGTCCGGCTCAAAGCCTCCTCTTTCCGAAACGTCGGCAATCAGGGCTGTGGCAGGTCCCGTAATCGACGCGGGGTCATCAAAAAGCCGGATTTCAAGCTCCTTATTCCGGATGAGCCTGAGCGACAGACGTTCAAAGAAAAGTCTGTCCCGACTGAGTATATCAATTTTCATTTTCCTTCAGTATTTCGTAAAGTCCGGTCCGTTCGGAAGGATTCAGACTCATTGAATTCATTATTCTCTCATTCATTCTTTTTGAAATTCCGGCTCCGGATTCAAGAGGAGTCCTCATTATTTCCCTGCCGAGAGACAGACGCATCGTCACTCTTTCCGCTCCGTCAACAGGAGTTTCACCGCAGACAAGATAATATGCAAGCGCCCCAAGCGAGTATCTGTCGTGCTCTGCCGTCACCCGTCTCGTCCCCGACGACAGTTCCGGAGCCGACCAGTATCTCTGACGGTTACCGGCCGAGTATCCGTCAAGACTGCTGCCCGGGAAGCACAGAGCTGAATTGAATCTGAGATACGCTTTTTCCCCGTCCGTATAAACGCTGTACGGACTTACGTTTCCGTGACTGAGTCCGTTTTTATCAAGAATTTCAAGTGAGACGACAATATCCGACAGCATTTTCTTCAGCTTCGCATCCCTGAGTTTCTTCTCAGGCATTTCACTCAGCGGGAAGAATCCCATGTCCTTGCTGACAAGATAAGCACTTCCGTTTTCCCTGAAAAAATCGTCAAATTTTTCCGCCCCGGGTCCCTGGTCCAGATGCAGAAGCTTTTCGGCGCCGGAGCAGAACAAGGCAAGCCCGTCTCTGTAAGAACCGTCATTCACAGCACTTATGACGGATATTCCGTCATTGTCACGGCGGCATAGTTTTTTCGGGAAGAATTCCGTCACGTAAACCTTATCGTTAAGCACCGAATCGTTTGCATTGTATACGGCGCACATTCCCATGCGCTTATATCCCATTCCGATTACGTACCTTGAACCAATCACCGTTCCCGGCAGCAGACGCTCGGGCGCCGGTGCGGAAAAGCCGCGTATTTCCGTTGCATCGCGGATTTCTTCTTCCTGAAGAGCTTTCTTTCTGCCCGTTTTTTTCGGGGCAATTTGTATTTTTTCTTCTATGTAGCTGATTTTCAGGCTTTTTGCGATTTTCTGAAGTTCACAAAGCAGTCTGCCCGCATCCTTATATCTTTTGAGCGGGTTCATATCCATAGCCTTCAGAACGACTGCGTTCAGTCCGCGTGGAATATCCTGTCGCTTCTCTGCCGGAGCCCTCAGCTCTTTTGTCCCGTTTTGTCTGTCATCAGCAGCTGCGGGACTTTCACCGGTCAGAAGTACGTAAAGCACGGCGCCGATTGAATAAACGTCGGAACTCGGACTCGCTTTGCCGGCTTTGTATTGCTCGGGAGGAGTAAATCCGCTTTTCAGAATTACGTCCCGGTTTTCAAGCTTCATTCCGCTGTTTCTTGCAGCGCCGAAGTCAATAAGTCTGACTCCGGTTTTTTCACCGTCAGCACAGATAAGTATGTTGTCGGGAGCTATGTCCCTGTGAGTTTTCCCGTTCATGTGCAGAGCGTGCGCTGCATTGCACACAGCAATTGCACAATAAAGTGAAAACTCAAGCGAACAGCCTCCGTCTTTTATATATTCACTGAGATTTTTTCCGTGCAGGTATTCCATAACGATATAGGCGGTTCCGTTTTCTTCAAAGAAATCCAAAACCGAGGGAATACAGCACGAGCCTTCAAAGTCAGATACGAATCTGGCTTCTCTCAGAAATTCTTTTTTCCTGTAATTGTACTCTTCTTCGCAGCGGCAGTCCGAAGGTGAAAGAGTGCAGCCGTCTTCACTTCTTACCGACAGGCGGGAAGAATAGAATTCCTTGACTGCGACCGTTCTTCCGAGAGTCAGATCGAAGGAACGGTAAATAATACCGAAGCCTCCGGACCCCGCAGCGAAACCGACAAGATACCTTTGATGAAGCAGAGTGCCCGGTTTCAGACAGCCCTTTTCTGCGGAAAGACAGCCCACGGAGTTCCCGCATTTCGGACAGATATCAAAAACGTCCGGATACTCTTCAAAACAGTAAAGACACCTTTTCATGACAAATAATCCTTTTTTGTTTTTTTCAATACGATTATATCACCGATTCGCCGTTTCTGCAATACCCGGGCAAATCGGGCCTGCAGGCGGATAATCGCTCCACGAGAAGTTTTTACTGCACAAAGGTACGAAAATGTAACAACCACCTCCTATTTCTATTAAGTCCCCGGCGGAAAGTACGGCGTGGTGCAGGATATTCTTGCCGTTTAAATAGGCAAGACCGCCGCTCTCTCCGGCCTCGATATAAAACTCGCGGCATCTCGGTTCATACGTTACCCGCACGTGTCTGAACCTTGAAACGCGGTTATCTTCTTTTAATACTATGTCGTTCTCAGGCGAACGCCCGATAAAATTGCCGCCGGGCTTCAATTCGAAGCTGCGTCCGCGGTATGCGCCGCTGACGGCTGTCAACCAGCCGACACAGGGCTCGTTTTCGCCTTCCCCGGCGTTGAAAATACCGACTGTTTCAGGACAGATAAAAGCAGAAGACCCGCAGGACTTATCTGCTTCGGACGCATTATCACGGATTGCCGTAAAAGATTCAACTGAATGCCTCTCAGTTATACGGCCGGCGTTTCCCGTAAAAACGTTCTTCCCTTCACAGAATTCCGTTTCATCGCTTCCGTCATCTATTTTTATCGGTCTGAAAGCATCGCTTAAGTCAGCCGGTTCCGGAACGCGTTCCGAAGGGCGTGAATCCCTGTCTCTTTCAAGCAGCGACTTCAGTTCATATTCGGACAGAGCCACTGTAGGCTCACACTCATACGGCTCAAAGTCTGCGGATACCTCCGAAGTCTTTTTATTGATTTCGTTTTTTTCACGTACCTTCAGAAACGAAAGGAAGGGAGAGTTTCTTCTTTCTTTTTTTTCAGCGTTTACGTCGTCTGTGCTCCGAACACTTCCTCTGCCTTTTCCGGCTGAAGGCGCTTCGACGTTTATTATCATATCTTTTGCCCCGTCACAGTGAGGACAGCCTTTATACAGGTCGGCATCATAGTAATGCCCGTTCTTACATCTTATCGGTTTCATTTTTTACTCCTGCAAGCGTTGCAAAATACACACATTTTGCATTGTTTGGTTTTTGTCAGTCAATCTTCGGTTCATATGTCGTTCATTTGTGAACATTATACACCCTAAATGTGTCTTTGTCAACATATTTTTGAATTATTTTGAATATTTTTTTAATTTTTTGAACAAATTTTAAATTATCGTCAAAATCATCCAAATCACTTTACAACTTTAGCATAATAAAGTATAATATTACCCATCAATAAAAGGAGCACTGCTTTGGGTACAATCTTCGGCTGTCCAAACGTCGTATATGTCTTTTTGCGGTCTTCCTGTAAAAAACAGAAAGGTTTTTATTATGAAAACTACAATGAAAAACAAAGTCCTCAGCGTTCTCTGTGCAATTTTTGCTCTGATTATGTTATTCACCTGCCTGTGCAGCTGCGGTAACAAGACAGATTCCGACCTCGAATACGTCCAGAAGAAGGGCAAGCTGCTTGTCGGTATCACAGACTTTGAGCCTATGGATTATCAGGATGCCAACGGAAACTGGATCGGCTTTGACGCCGACCTCGCCGCCGCCTTCGCTTCAAGCATCGGCGTTGAAGTCGAATTCGTCGAAATCGTCTGGGAATCCAAGGAAACAGAACTCAACAACAAGACCATCGACTGCGTCTGGAACGGCATGACACTTACAGACGGCGTCAAGGAAGCTATGGAAACCTCCAATGCTTATATGGACAACGCTCAGGTCGTCGTTCTCAACAAGGCCGTTGCCTCACAGTACACCACTTCAGATTCCGTAAAGAATCTCAAGTTTGCCGTTGAAGACGGTTCCGCCGGTGATGAAGTCATCACAGCTCTCGGCGTAACTCCCACAAGACTTCAGTCTCAGGCTGACGCTCTTCTCGAAGTTGCTTCCGGTACATCCGATGCCTGCGTTATCGACCTTCTTATGGCTCTTGCCATGACAGGCGAAGGCACAAGCTATCCCGATCTCACATGGTGCGTAAAGCTCAATTCCGAGCAGTACGGCGTCGGCTTCCGCAAGGGCTCAGACCTTGCCGCCAAGCTCAATGAGTTCCTCAAGGCTGCCGATTCCGCCACGGTTATCGCCAACATTGCTGCCACATACAACGTAGCAGACGCTGTTATCGCTCAGTAATCAGCAATAATAAAATATGCTCAGCACTGTATTTCAGGCGCTGATCAGCGGTTTCGGCAAGACTCTTCTGCTCTTTTTGCTGACTCTTGCCGGGGCAATACCGCTGGCGCTGTTATTCTGTGCAGCATCCAGAAGCCGTTTCATGCCACTCAAATGGTTAATGAGCGGCTTCATTTGGGTTATACGCGGAACCCCTCTTATGCTGCAGCTTATCGTTATTTTCTACGGTCCCGGTCTCTTATTCGACTATCCGCTCTGGGGCGGGTCCGCAACGGGCAGAATGTCCGCTGCCGCCGTTGCCTTTATCATCAATTACGCCTGCTATTTTTCAGAGATTTACCGCGGCGGAATTGAAAGTATTTCCCCCGGTCAGTATGAAGCCGGTACGGTTCTCGGCCTTACCAAGACTCAGATTTTTTTCAAGGTCATTCTCGTTCAGGTAATCAAGCGCATTCTGCCCTCAATGGCCAATGAAATCATTACCCTTGTCAAAGATACGTCTCTTTCAAGAATTATTGCCGTTTACGAAATAATCTACGAGGGTGAGCGCTTCATAAAATCCAAGGGCATTATCTGGCCTCTCTTCTTCACCGGCGTTTTCTATCTGCTTTTCAGCGGACTTCTGACTATCCTGTTCAGATGGCTTGAAAAGAAGATGTCGCATTTCAACTGAAAGGAGTTTATCAATGGAAGTACTTTCAGTAAACAATCTGTGCAAATCCTTCGGTCAGAAGCAGGTTCTCAAGGACGTGTCCTTCTCAGTGAACAAGGGGGAGGTCGTAGGAATCATCGGCAAATCCGGAGGCGGAAAAACCACCACTCTGCGCTGCATAAACCTGCTTGAAATGCCGGACAGCGGCTTTATCCGGGTTGGCAACTCAGTTATGTTCGACGGAAGACCGGGAATGATGCCCAACTCTCAGCAGATTCACGAAGCAAGACTTAAAATCGGTCTCGTTTTTCAGAATTTCAATCTTTTCCCGCAGTACAACGTACTGAACAACATTCTGCTTGCTCCCCGAACTCTGTATCCGAACATACCGCATTCATATTTTGCCAAAAAGGCACGTCAGATTATTGAGAGAATGGGTCTTTCCGACAGGATTCACGCCTATCCTTCCCAGCTTTCAGGAGGTCAGCAGCAGCGGGTCGCCATTGCAAGAGCTCTGATTCTCGAACCCGAGCTGCTCTGCTTCGACGAGCCGACGTCTGCCCTTGACCCTGAACTCACGGGTGAGGTTGTCAAAATAATCCGCGATCTCAAGGATGCCGGAACCACTATGGTCATCGTAACCCACGAAATGGAATTCGCAAGACAGGTTGCCGACCGTATGATTTTCTTCGCCGACGGAATCATTGAAGAGACGGGAACCCCCGACGAGCTTTTCAACAATCCGAAGTCCGAAAAACTTAAGACCTTTATTCAGTCATAATCTGCGGTTCCTTACCGCACCGGTATTCATACCGGAAACAAAAGCAGAGGGAACGCAGCTGTTTCTCTCTGCTTTTTATTTTAATAAAACGGAGGACAAAATGGAATTCAACGTAAATTCACCGATACTGTTCGTGCTTGCGGGAATAATTATTCTTGCAGTGCTTGCACAGTCGGTTTTCTTTCTCATCAAAGCCTGGCGCCGCGGTCTGAAAATCGGGATGCCGAAGGAAAAACTCAAAAGAATTGCAATGACCGCCGCAGTTTTCACAATTGCCCCGGCTATTGCCATAGTAATCAGCGTAATTGCTCTTGCCAAGGATCTGGGACTTCCTCTTCCCTGGCTCAGACTTTCGGTTATCGGCAGCCTCTCTTATGAAACAGTCGCCGCTTCAAACGCCGAAAGCGCTATGGGACTGAAGTTCGGACAGGTTGAATCTCTGACGGCATCTCAGTATGTGACCATATCCCTGGTTATGACAATCTGCATACTCATAGGCCTGTGCCTTTGCCCGATTATCGGTGAAAAATACCAGAAGGGCATCGGAAACATCAAGAAAAAAGACGGCAAATGGAGTGAAATCCTTTTCAACTCACTATTTATTGGAATGATTTCCGCCTTCGTCGGCTTCGTCTTCTGTGACGTTGCCGGTGTTGTCACGGGCGATATGACGGGACTTATTCCCGTCTGCGTCTTCTTCATCTCAGCTGCCATAATGATCGTTATGGGACTTACGGCAAAGAAATACCCGAATGCTCACTGGATTGCCGACTACGCTCTGCCTCTCAGCCTCATACTCGGTATGGCTTCGGCCATTCCGATTACAGCATGGCTCGGATGACGGGAAAGGAGTTCAAAATGGAAAACAAACAGCAGACCTCACAGGAATATATGCACTCCGTCCACGTCAGCGGCCGAATCTGGACCACGGCAATGGTTCTCTTGCTTTTAGCCTTCCCGATAGCAGTATCCGTCATTTTCAACGCAGTCCCCGACTTTAAGGCTCTCGGTCTCGGACTTCTTTCAACCGCCCCCATGTACTGGGCGGTAGGGGCCATCGAGACCTTCACGTATATGCCTATGCTCGGCGCCGGAGGCACGTATCTTTCCTTCGTAACCGGCAACATTTCAAATCTTAAGCTGCCGGTTGCACTCAACGCACTCTCTCAGACCAATACCGACGCCAACTCTGAGGAAGGAGAGCTTATTTCCACCATCTCAATTGCAGTTTCATCCATAGTTACAACCGTGATAATCGTCATCGGCGTGATTCTCATCACTCCCCTGACCCCGGTTCTCGATTCGGAAATTCTGAGGCCCGCCTTCGCTCAGATTCTTCCCGCTCTCTTCGGCGGCCTCGGCGTCGTGTTCATCTCAAAGAACTGGAAGATTTCAGTCGCTCCGATAGCGCTTATGCTCATTCTTTTCATCCTCGTTCCGGCTCTCAACTCAAGTACCGTCGGAATTATGGTTCCCGTCGGCGTTCTCTTCACCCTCGGCGTCAGCCGCATTATGTATAAAAAGCATATGCTTGATTAATATTCAAAGGAGTTCAAAAATGATAGTTCTCTACGTATTTCTCGCTCTTATCGTCGTTTTTGCTGCAGTCCTTCTTGTAAGATGTGCCGCGTTCAAGCCCCGCAAAGAAGAAATACCCGAATTCGAAGAAATTGAATTCGATAAGAAAGCCGCAGTTGATGCTCTCTCTGAGCTCGTCAAATGCAAAACGGTATCATATGTCAATCACGAGCTTGAAGACGATGCCGAATTTGATAAACTGATACACAAGCTGCCCGAGCTTTATCCCAACGTCTGGAAAAATTGCCCGCTTCAGCGTTTTGACGGCCGTGCACTTCTCTTTACCTGGAAAGGAAAAGAGCCGGGTGACGCCGCCGTGTTTATGGCTCATTACGACGTCGTTCCCGTTGAAGAGGACAAATGGTCCGTTCCGGCTTTTGAGGCACTCGTCAAAGACGGCGCCATGTGGGGGCGCGGAACCCTTGATACCAAGGTAACATTCAACGGCGTGCTCAGTGCCGCCGAAAATCTGTTGAAGCAGGGATTTGCGCCGAAGAACGATATTTACTTTGCCTTCTCCGGCGGTGAGGAAATAAACGGAATCGGAGCCGGCAAAATAGTCGATTACTTTAAAACGAACGGAATTAAGCTTTCAATGGTCGTAGACGAAGGCGGAGCCGTAGTCGACGGGGTCTTCCCGGGTGTAAATCAGAAAACCGGACTTATAGGCATTGCCGAAAAGGGGCTTATGAACCTGAAGTTCGAAGTCGCTTCAAGCGGAGGCCACGCATCGGCCCCTGCCCCGCACACTCCGGTCGGTCTGCTTTCACAGGCCTGCGTGAACGTTGAAAATCATCCCTTCAAGAACCACTACACGACACCGGTTCTTGCCATGTTCGATACCCTCGGCCGTCATTCAAGCTTCGTATACCGCCTGATTTTCGCCAATCTCTGGTGCTTCGGCGGCATACTTGACGGTATCTGCAAGAAGTCCGGAGGTGAACTCAACGCCCTTGTCAGAACCACCGTTGCCTTTACGCAGATGAAGGGCAGCAAAGCGGCAAATGTCATTCCACCCACTGCTTCAATGGTAGCAAATATGAGACTCAATCCCGAGGATACCATTGACAGTGCGGTCGAATACGTTAAATCCGTCGTTAAGAACCCGGATATAAAGCTCACCGTCATCGAAGGCGAAAATCCCAGTCCAATATCCGATATTAACTGCCCCGGCTGGTTCCGCGTCCGCAACGCCGTCATGGCAACGTGGAAGGGCTGCCTCGTTTCTCCCTACCTTATGGTACAGTGCTCTGACAGCCGCCATTATGCCGACATAAGCGATAAGGTATACCGCTTTTCAGCCATGGATCTGACCGCCGACGAGCGTCATACCATCCACGGCAACGACGAGCATATCCGTCTTGAAACCGTTGAGCGCGCAGTCGAATTCTTCATCCGCGTGATGAAAGAATGCTGATAAATAAAATAAATAAATATAAAAACGGTGTACTCCTGCTTTGGACGGAGTACACCGTTTTTGCGTTTATATAAATATGATACGAACAAAAAACCGATGTACTCCGGTCAAAGCAGGAGTGCATCGGTTTTGTATTCGTATCATATCATCAGCAGCAAAAAGCAGAAAGCCGCAAGAACGACGAGGAATATCAGGTTGAGCCAGGTAAACAGTCTGAAGTACTTCTTCCCTTCCTCGGGATAAAGCAGCTTGAATTCACTGAAGGTGATAAGGCTTGCAAGGGAGGCAATCAGAGTACCTGTGCCGCCGATGTTTACGCCGTACAGAAGCTCCCTGTAATTGTCCGTAAAGCGTGAGAGGAGTATGGCAGTCGGAACGTTGCTGATACACTGACAGGACAAGAGCGAAACGCCGAGCGTGCTCTTTGAAAGAAGGCTGCTCATAAGGTCTCTGACAGCCTGTGAGTTCGACAGATTGCCTGAGAAGATGAAGAACAGCGCGAAGGTGCACAGCAGCGGATAATCGACGCTGAGCAGGGCCTTGCGGTCGAGAATCAGTATTCCGACGGTTATTATACCGATGCATATCCACCAGGGGATGAGCTTGAAAACGCAGAGAATCGAAAGGGCGAACAGTATAAGATATATCGTTACTCTCCACGGGGAAAGCTTGTCCTGCATCTCACCGTGAATTTCAAGCGGTTCCGGTTTGAGAAGGAAGCAGCAGCCGATGAGCATTGCAATTGCAAGCAGGAAGGGCGGCAGCATAATCAGGGTGAATTCCCCGGTCGGAATGTTGAAATATGAGTAAAGATACAGATTCTGCGGGTTTCCGAAGGGGGTAACCATTCCGCCGAGGTTGGCGGAAATGTTCTGAAGTATGAAGATATAAGCACTGTGCTTTTCTTTTCCCGTTACGGATAAGGCAAAATATCCTATGGGAAGGAAGGTTATCAGCGCCATATCGTTTGCGATTATCATGGAGCCTATAAAGGTTATGACAATCAGTGCTATTGACAGAAGACGCAGGTTTCCGCAGAGAGAAACGATTTTTCTTGCGATTATCGTGAAGAATTTGATGTTTCGAAGAGCGCAGACGACTGCGAGCGTCATAAACAGGCAGGCGAGAGTCTTGAAATCAAAATAATCGAGATACCCGCTGTTCGGAGGGGTAATAAAGCAGGAAATCACGGCTGCGGCAAAGGCGACGCAGAGAACGACGTGATTTTTCAGAAATGTTTTTATTTTAGCTATTCCTCTACCTCATCGGCCGTACACGGAAAAGCTGCCGGAGTATTCCGGACTGTCTTTTTCTGACGGTTTTTCCAAAAAGTCACCGCCCCGGACGGAACCGCGGGCGGCACTTTTCAATTTTTGAAAATTATCAGAATTCGATTGTCTTTTCGATGTAAGCGCGAAGATCGGCAATTGCGATTCTTTCCTGCTGCATCGTATCTCTGTCACGGACGGTTACGCAGCCGTCGTTGACGGAATCAAAGTCATAGGTTACGCAGATGGGAGTACCGATTTCATCCTGACGGCGGTATCTCTTACCGATTGAGCCGGCTTCATCGTACTCAACGTTGAAGTACTTGGCAAGATTCTCGTAAATCTCGTTGGCACCGTCTGCAAGCTTCTTGGAAAGAGGCAGGATGGCGGCCTTTACGGGAGCAAGGGCGGGATGCAGGTGCATAACGACTCTGGTGTCGTTCTTTTCCGCATCAACGATTTCTTCGTCATAAGCGTCGCAGAGAACCGAGAGAACGGTACGCTCAACACCGAGGGAAGGCTCGATTACGTAAGGAATGATGTGTGCGTTCTTATCCTGGTCAAAGTAGGTGAGATCCTGCTTTGATACCGTCTGATGCTGGGTTAGGTCGTAGTCGGTTCTGTCGGCAACGCCCCAGAGTTCGCCCCATCCGAACGGGAACAGGAATTCAAAGTCCGTCGTGGCCTTGGAATAGAAGCAAAGCTCTTCGGGGTCGTGGTCACGCAGACGCAGGTTCTCGTCCTTGAGACCGATGGAAAGCAGGAAGTTGTGGCAGAAGCTTCTCCAGTAGTTGAACCATTCAAGGTCCGTGCCGGGCTCGCAGAAGAATTCGAGCTCCATCTGTTCGAACTCACGTACGCGGAAAATGAAGTTGCCGGGAGTGAT
>DCGL01000153.1:0-10233 GCA_002314565.1 Clostridiales bacterium UBA1779 | reverse complement strand
CCGATCTGACCGATACCGAAGGGGAGCTTCTTTCTCGTCGTTCTCTGTACGTTTACAAAGTTCGTGAAAATACCCTGAGCGGTTTCCGGACGCAGATAAACTGTGTTCTTTGCGTCTTCCGTAACGCCCTGGAAGGTCTTGAACATCAGGTTGAACTGACGGATATCGGTGAAATTGTGCTTGCCGCAGCTGGGGCAGCAGATATTGTGCTCTTCAACAAAGGCCTTCATCTCAGCCTGTGAGAAGGCGTCGATGGGCTTTTCAAGTGTAAAGCCGTTCTCTGAGCACCAGTCTTCAATGAGCTTGTCGGCTCTGAATCTTTCGTGGCATTCGCGGCAGTCCATTAGAGGATCAGAGAATCCTGCAAGGTGACCGGAAGCAACCCAGGTCTGGGGATTCATAAGGATGGCGGCATCAAGACCGACGTTGTACTTGTTTTCCTGAACGAATTTCTTCCACCAGGCGCGCTTTACGTTGTTTTTCAGTTCAACGCCGAGGGGGCCGTAGTCCCAGGTATTGGCAAGACCGCCGTAGATTTCCGAGCCGGGGAAAATAAAGCCGCGTGTTTTGCACAGAGCGACTATTTTGTCCATGGTTTTTTCTGTGTTTTTCATGTTTTTCCTCTGTATTATTTATTATTTATATATCTTTTTATATTTTGAAAAGGCGTTGTAGCATCCGCTCATATCGTAAATTACGGCATTGGCGTCGTCATTGACCTTCTGCTTTTTTGTGACGACCGGAAGCTCCGCTACGTTTGTTGCGCAGCTAATTGCCGCAGTGATATTCTCAGTGATGTCAGTAAGCTTCAGATCAGTCGTGAGGCTTCCGCTCAGCTGTCTGAAGGCTGAAGGAAGACGTATTATCGTCGAAGGAGATGCCATTGACAGAATCATCGAGCGCATAAAGGAGTTCGCAGTTCTGATTCTCGTATTGTACCCGTCTTTGTAAGAATTGAACATAAGCAGTTCAAGTGCCGCGTCTCCGTCAAGATGCTGATTGCCCTCATAGAGATTGATGTGAACATCGCCTGCATAATCGTCGTATTTCATACGGCACGGAACCGTATAGTCAAGACCGCCCAGTGCGTCGATAAAGTCCGGGAAGGTATCCATGGTGAATACAACGTATCTGTCTACGGTGAGACCCGTGATTGAATGGACTGCATCCATTACGGTTTCGGCACCGTAGGTTCCGTAAATCTCACTGAGGCGGCAATAATCACCGTTGACTTTGATATAAGCGTCCGTCGGGAATGAAGTGTAGGTAATCTGTGAGCGCTCTTTATCATAACGGATAAGAATTATTGTGTCTGCTTCTATCTGACGGTAATCAACGGAATAGAAACCGCCTTCGAAAACGAGTGTCGTATCGGAAATCTTGATTCCCTCTTCGTTTTGGTCCTCTTTATCACTGACAATTCCGCTTGCGTGCTCAGCGGAAGGAGCCTCAACGTCGTAAGGAGGAGCTTCCTCCTTTACCTTTCCGTCCTTGATTCCGTAAAGGCTGTAAAGCACGTCTGGATCGTAATCGGCAAACACTCCCGAACGGTAATCGGAGCCGATAATCAATATGTTCAGTGATTTTGAATGATCCTCGGTTTCTCTCTGCTCAGGACTTGTCGACCCCTGAGAACCGGATTCGTCCGTGGTTTCTGAAGGATTGACGGATGAATCAAGGCTTGAATTGATGTTGTTTATGCATATCGCAAGGACAGACGATGCGACAAGGCCGAAAATAATAACGGCAAGTATGAAAGTCAGAAAAAAGTTCTTAACGCTTGACAGCATATTCTGTCCTCCTTTTATCAAAAATTTAATATATTATTATATCTCTTTCAGATATAAAATGCAAGAGTTTTTTCAGTCGGGGTTGCGCTCACCGAGCACGGTGCGGTAAGTGCGGTAAAAATCTTCGTAGCGGTCTTCGTCCAGTGCTTCTCTTATCTTCAGCATCAGTTCGTTGTAGAACCAGAGATTGTGAAGAACGGCAAGTCTCATACCGAGCATTTCCTCGGCTTTGAGCAGGTGTCTGATATATGCGCGGCTGTGCGCGCGGCAGGCAGGACAGCGGCAGGTGCTGTCAATAGGACGTGAATCCGTCGCGTATTTTTCGTTCATTATGTTCATCTTGCCGTTCCAGGTGAAGAGATTGCCGTGACGTGCGTTGCGGCTGGGCATTACGCAGTCAAAGAAATCGACACCGCGGTAAACGGCTTCGAGAATATTGACGGGGGTTCCGACTCCCATCAGATATCTCGGCTTGTCCTTGGGCATAAAGGGTTCGACGGCCTCGATGATGCGGTACATCTCTTCGGCCTCCTCGCCGACGGCAAGACCCCCGATGGCGTAACCCGGCAGGTCAAGCTCCGCAATTTTCTGCATGTGGGAAATGCGAAGGTCCTCGTAGGTTCCGCCCTGGTTGATGCCGAAAAGCAGCTGATTTGGGTTTACCGTATCGGGAAGGCTGTTGAGTCTCGCCATCTCGTCCTTGCATCTCTTAAGCCAGCGCACCGTTCTCTCGGAAGACTGCTTTACGTAGTCGTAGGGAGCGGGATTTTCAACGCACTCGTCAAAGGCCATGGCAATCGTCGAACCGAGATTTGACTGAATCTGCATGCTCTCTTCGGGTCCCATAAAAATGCGGCGGCCGTCGATGTGGGAAGCAAATCTTACGCCCTCTTCGGTAATCTTGCGCAGTGAGGCAAGTGAGAATACCTGGAATCCGCCGCTGTCCGTGAGTATGGGACGGTCCCAGTTCATAAACTTATGAAGTCCGCCCTGGTCGTGAATCAGTCGGTCTCCCGGGCGAAGGTGAAGATGGTAGGTATTCGAAAGCTCGACCTGGCATCCGACCTCAACCAGGTCCTCGGCGGCTATACCGCCCTTAACCGTGGCACAGGTGCCTACGTTCATGAATACGGGAGTCTGAATCGTTCCGTGCACGGTTTCCATTTCACCGCGGCGGGCTCTCCCCTCTGTCTTTTTCAGTCTGAACATTTGTCAACACACGGCGGAAGTACAGTCCGCCTGCTCCTTAAGTAAATATATTAATTAAATTTCTTCTGAATTTTTAATCTGCGCAGCTTTTTCCGGACCGAAAAAAACGCAAATATCAGTTTCTTTTGAATTTCCGGTCTATATCGTTCTTTTTGAGCTCGAAAGCAACCGGACGTCCGTGCGGGCAATAGGTAACTTCCGGATTTTTGCGGAGTTCCGCAACCAGCCACTCGTCGTAACCCTCGGGATACACTCTTCCGGCCTTTATTGATGCCTTGCACGAAGCCTGGTACAGCGCCTTTTCAAAGGCCGTCTCACCGACAAGCTCAACGTTCCCCGTCCCGTTTACAAGGACATCCGCAAAGCTTTCAAACATCGGAACTGCGTCCTCAGTCCTTATTTCCATCGGAATTCCCGTGATTTTCACAAGTCCCGAAGTACAGGAAAACTCAAATCCGAGTCTGTCAATCTGCTCACGGCAGTCTTCAAGCGCCGCAATTTCCTCGTTGGACAGCGAAAGCACCAACGGAACCGCGAGATAGGTCACGGGATGCGTGTCTTCTTTTAAGCTGCGTCTCATTTTCTCGAAATTCAGTCTTTCGTGAGCAGCGTGCTTGTCGATAACGGTCACTCTGTCGCCTTCCTGCACGAGAATATAAGAATTGAACAGTTCGCCGATAATCGTATAATTATTAAATGCCGGTTTGGGTTCCGAAGCAGGAGCCTGACTTGCGTTTGTTTTTTCTGCTTCAATTATTCCGTCGTCGTCAGCCGGCAAGTTTTTCCGGACATCGTTTGACGCAGCAGTCCCGAAAGAACCGGGTTTCGGAACGCTATCCGACGGCTTTGCCGCAGAATCGCAAGCGTTCCCTTTAATCCTCTGTTCCGAATATGCGGGTCTCTGCGGAGCGTTGTAGCCGCTCAGCGCCGTGCCGTATTTTCCTCCGAAGGCACCGAGTCCCGTTACGGGTCTGCGGAAGTTCTCTCTGTCCTCGGCTGAAGCCGGGGAAAAGCCGGATGGAACGCCATTTCCGAATGGCACGGATTCTCCTGATGACGCACCCTTGACCGATGCTGTTGCGTCCGCGGATGGCGCAGCCTCTGCTGAGGGCACGCTATATAAGGATGGCGTTGCGTCCTTGATTTCAAGCTGAACGGGGTCTGCTTCCTTCGGCGAGTCCGCTCTGTCGCGAACCGGAGTAAATGCACCGCTCACTGCAGGACCGTGAGGTTTCGGCTTGTCAAAAGTCCGGATTTCCGCAGGAATTTCACCTCCGGGCCTCAGCGTATTTGAAAGCAGCGCGTCTCTGACCGCCCTGTAAACCGCGTCGAAAACGGGACGTTCATCGGAAAACTTGACTTCAAGCTTTGACGGGTGAACGTTTACGTCCACGGCTTCGGGACTGATTTCTATCTTCAGAATACATCCCGGGAATTTTTCCGGAGGTATGTAAGATTTATATGCCTGTTCGATTGCGGCTGACGCCGTTTTACTTTTTACGTATCTGCCGTTGATAAAGAAATTCTGGAAATTGCGGTTTGCTCTCGGAACGTCGGGGGCAGTGATATAACCGAAAACGCGGATTCCGCCGACCTCGCTTTCGGCAGAAAGAGTTTTGGCTGCGAATTCCCTTCCCATAACGGATCTGATAACGCCAGGAAGACTTCCGTCGCCTGATGTGTTGAGCTTGAGAGAACCGTCATTTATGAACTTAAAAGCAATCTCCGGATGTGAAAGCGCAATTTTCTCAACTATGGCTGCAACGTAAGCTCCTTCAGTCATATCTCTTTTGAGAAATTTCAGACGGGCCGGAACGTTTGCAAAGAGATTTTCAACGATAACGGTCGTTCCGTCGGCGGCTCCCATTTCTGAAACGGGTTCTGCCCTTCCCGAATGAACCGCAATGGTTGACCCCATCGCATCGTTTTTCTGCTTTGAAATGATTCTTACGTCGGATACCGAGCATATTGCCGCAAGTGCTTCACCGCGAAAACCGAGAGTCATAATGGCTTCAAGGTCTGTCGCGTCCTTGATTTTACTCGTTGCATGACGGCGTATTGCCACAGGCAGGTCGTCGGAGCTCATTCCCTTGCCGTTATCCGTGACACGCATAAAGCGGACACCGCCCCGCTGAATCTCAACCGTGACCCTTGTCGCACCTGCGTCTATGGCGTTTTCAACGAGCTCCTTAATAACCGAACCCGGTCTGTCTACAACCTCACCGGCTGCTATCAGGTTGGCTACTTCAAAGCTCAGCACGTTGATGATTCCCATAGCTTCGTCCTTCCACGGCGCAATTGCCGTAATTTCATTTTCAGGATATTTCTTTTCCTGAAACCGTCCTGCCTCCCGACACGGTTTCGCCGCGTCCGGATTTTTTTATGCGTCAAATACTTATTTCAATCTCTTCTGCATATCCCAGAGCAGGCTCATGGCCTCCATCGGGGACATATTGTTGAGGTCGGCGGCACGGATATCGTCAAGCACCGAACCGTCGATGCAGTCATCGATTCCGATGGCTTCGTTTTCGGGCAGCGGTTCCTGCGGCCTGTCCTCAATGGATTTCTGCTTTCTTTCAACCTCGGCAAGAATGGCTCTGGCGCGGTTTATTACCTCGGCGGGAACACCCGCAAGCTTTGCAACCTCAATACCGTAGCTGTCGTCGGTTGAACCTGCGATGATTTTACGCAGGAATATGATGTCTCCGCCCTTTTTGCGGGCTGCAATGTGGCAGTTGAATACTCCGTCAAGCTCGTCGGCAACGCCCGTCAGCTCATGGTAATGCGTTGCAAACATCGTCTTTGCCCCGACCTTTTTGTACGTGTATTCGAGAATGGCACGTGCTATGCTCATACCGTCGAAGGTTGAGGTTCCGCGTCCGACCTCGTCGTATACTATAAGAGAGTCCGACGTCGCCGAGCGGAGAATGGTCGCAACCTCGTTCATCTCGAGCATAAAGGTCGACTGGCCCGATGCTAAGTCGTCTGACGCACCGACACGCGTAAACACGCGGTCAAGCACGCACATATCCGCGCTCATCGCGGGGACAAACGAGCCTATCTGCGTCATAACGGCGATAATTGCAACCTGACGCATATACGTTGATTTACCTGCCATATTCGGTCCTGTGATGATCATTACCCGGTTGGATTTCATATCCAGGTGCGTGTCGTTGGGAACGAAGGCAGCGTTTTTAACGAATTTTTCGACGACCGGGTGTCTGCCGTCGCGTATGTCTATGACGCGGTTTGCGTTGAGGGACGGGCAGGTATAGCCGTTCGTAACCGCAACTGCCGCAAGTGAGCAATAGACGTCAAGTCTTGCAAGTCCCGCCGCTGCCGACTGAATTCTCGATGAAGCTTCGGCAACCGTCTGTCGTACCTGCGAGAAGATTTCGAACTCGGTTGAAGCCAGTCTGTCACCTGCCCCGAGAACCTCGGCCTCCACCCGCTTCAGCTCGTCCGTGATGAACCGCTCTGCGTTTGCAAGCGTCTGCTTACGTATATATGTATCCGGCACCTGATCGCGGAAGGAGTTCGAAACCTCGATATAATATCCGAAAACCCTGTTGTATCCGATTTTCAGGGTTTTGATACCCGTTCTTTCCCTCTCACTTTCGGCCTCCTTCTCAATCCAGTCGCGGCCGTTGCTCACGATATCGCGAAGTCTGTCGACGTCCGTACTGAATCCGTCCTTAATCATTCCGCCCTCTCTGACTGAGAACGGCGGATTTTCGGTGATGGAGGAGTCTATCAGTGAAAATATGTCTTCAAGCGAATCAAGCGAATCGCGAAGCCCGCAGAGCTCTTCGCTGCGGCAGTTCTGCATAAGTGCCTTGATTTCCGGAATGTGGGAAACCGTCGACGAAATCGCTCTTAAGTCGCGGGAGTTCGCGCTGCCGTAAACCACGCGCGTGATGAGTCTTTCAAGGTCGAGCACGTGCGAGAGAATCTCTGTGAAATCCTCGCGCAGCTCGGTGTTATCCGCAAGCTCCCCGACCGCGCTCTGGCGTCTCGTTATCTTCGGAATGCTCAGCAGCGGATGCTCAATCCACTGGCGCAGCATTCTCGCACCGGCTGCACTCTTGGTCTTGTCAAGAACCCAGAGCAGCGTACCGCGCTTTTCGCGGGTCCTGAGGGCCTCTGTCAGTTCAAGATTGCGTCTGGTCGAGATATCCAGCTGCATATATCTGCCGGTTTCGTAGATGTTGAGGTCCTTGATATATGAGATATCCGATTTCTGGGTTTCGAGTATGTATGCAAGCAGGGCCCCGAGCGAATCGATAAGCGGCACGTTTGCAAGGTCTCCGTCACGCAGCAGAGCTCCGAAATGGTTCCGGGCCACCGGAAATGCGGCATCGGGAGCAAAGAAGGCCTCGCGTCCGTCTTCAACTGCAGCACCTATTCTTTCCCTGAGGAAAGAGCTGAGCTCCGGCACGCTTTCCTTCGGAACGTTCAGAAGAACCTCTCTCGGGCAGTAGGTGCCGATTTCGTTGCGGACTCCTGCTTCAACGTCCTCACCGAGAAAATAGGTTGCGAAAACCTGACCCGTTGAGACGTCGGCGAAGGAAAGGCCAGTGCCCTCCTTCTCAATTGAAAGCGAGCAGAGATAGTTGTTCTTGCCTTCCTGAAGCATCTCGGCTTCAAGAATGGTGCCTGCGGTAACGATGCGGATTACGTCGCGCTTTACAAGCCCCTTGGCTGTGGCGGGGTCTTCCATCTGCTCGCAGATGGCAACCTTGTAGCCCTTTTCAATCAGTCTTGCAATGTAGCTTTCGGCGCTGTGGAAGGGGACGCCGCACATGGGGGCGCGCTCCTCTTCACCGCAGTCTCTGCCCGTCAGCGTCAGCTCGAGCTCGCGGGATGCCGTCAGAGCGTCGTCGAAGAACATCTCGTAGAAATCCCCGAGTCTGTAAAAGAGCAGGTAATCCTTATATTGATTTTTTATCTGGAAATATTGCTCCATCATAGGGCTCATGACGTTCTTTTACCTCTGCTTTCGGACTGAAAGCTGCCTTTCTCTCGGATGTTCTTTGGACGTATTCTTTAGTTTGGCTTGCCTGAAATCTTTTTTCAGCACTTTCCGTGCGGAAACCGCCGGGTGATTTCAGGATATCAATTTGAAAGTCTGCAAAAAGAAGATTGTTTTGCTTTAAGATTACTCAGTGACAGCCGCCGCAGCTTGCGCAGTTGCCTGTGCAGCCGGTCTCTTCTTCGCCGTCCTCTTTGCCGTTAACGCGGCTCATAATGGCACGGTTGACGTCGTCCATCAAGAGTCTGAGCTCGTCCTGAGCGGACATAAACTGCTCGAAGCTGTCGTCGTGCATAATGTCTGCGTAAAGAGAATTGATTCTCTTCTGAATCTGCTCTGTGATGAAGGCGTTGGCGTCGGGCTTTGCGTTTTCATTGGCAAGAGCCTGCTGCTGAACCGTATATTCGGCAATCTTTGCCTGAAGCTCGCTGTTGCCTCTGTAACCGGCCTCGGCCTCTTTATATTTTTTGAATAAGTCTGTGTCCTTGATTCCCTCTCCTACCTGTGCGGCGAGAGCCAGAAGCTGTTCTTTTTCCATTTTTATGTCCTCTTTTTTTATTTATTATCTGTTTTCCGCATTTTCTTCAGTGTTCACTGAAGAATTCTGATATTGCTTTATTGTATATCTGCCAATTTACACATTTTCAGAGTTTTCCACATTTTCTTCAGTGTTTACTGAAGAATTCATATATCACTTTATATCAGCTTTCCTCTGAGTACGAAGGCTCCTGCCTGCGTCACCTCAACGTCAACGAAGCGGCCTTCAAGAGAAGCATCCCCTTCAAACAGAACGGTTTTGTTCCCCTCGGTTCTGCCTTCAAGCATTCCCTCGTCCGTCTGGCTCCTTCCGCAGCACAGCACTCTGAGTCTGCGCCCCCCGTACGGTGCGCTGAGCTCGGATGCAATCTCGGTCTGCAGGTCGAGCAGCTTCTTCATCCGGACTCCTTTTACCTCTTCCGGAACCTGTTCCATCGAAGCCGCCGGAGTCCCCTTTCTCGGTGAATAGATGAACGAGAACACCATATCGTATCTGACGGACGACAACAGGTCAAGCGTTTTTTCAAAATCCTCGTCCGTTTCACCGGGGAAACCGACGATGATATCGGTCGTAATTACACAGTCTGGCATCTTTGCCTTTATGTAATTCATAATTTCCATATACTTTTCGCGTGTATACACGCGGTTCATCTTTTTCAGCACAGGGTCGCTTCCCGACTGAGCCGGAAGATGAAACTGGTGGGCAATATGCTTTGAACCCGCAATCACGTCTATAAGCTCGAAGCTTGCATCCTTCGGATGGCTGGTCATAAATCTCAGTATCCACTCGCCATCGATTTTGTCGAGTCTGCGAAGCAGCTCTGAAAAGTTGCAGTCAAAAGAGCAGTCTCTGCCGTATGAATTCACGTTCTGACCGAGCAGCGTTATCTCTTTGTAACCGGCTTCAACAAGGCCCCTGACTTCTTTTATAACCTCTTCGGGGCAGCGGCTTCTTTCGCGTCCTCTGACGTATGGCACTATGCAGTAGGAGCAGAAATTGTTGCAGCCGTACATAATGCTGACCCAGGCCCTGTACGAAGACAGTCTGTGAATCGGAATATTCTCGGCAACGGCAGGCTCATCCGGCGGCAGCGTGAAGCTTCTCTTTCCGCCCTTGAGTCTTTCTTCAAGCAGCTGCGGGAAAAGATGAATGTCGGAGGTACCGAAGGTGAAATCAACGTAAGGATATTTGTTCTTGAGCTCGTCGGTTCTGTGAAGCTGAGACACCATGCATCCGCATACCGCAATAACGAGCTCCGGCTTGCGTCTCTTGCAATGCTTGTACTGTCCGATGACCGACAGCGCCTTCTTTTCGGCATGTTCTCTGACGGCACAGGTGTTGATTACGATAAGATCCGCAATATCCGCATCCTCAGTCGGCACGTATCCCATATTCACTGCCATTCCGAGTATTTTTTCGCTGTCCGCCTCATTCTGCTGGCAGCCGAAAGTGCGGACAAAGACTCTTTGTCTCTTTCCGCCGTTTATCTGTTTTACCGCCTCTGCGGCCCTCAAAATCCCTGCTTTTTCTTTTTCCGTAAGCTGTTTATCCCTGAAGCTCATAGGTACTCCGTATTATATAGAAAATCTTATATATTATACTATAAAACAGCGCAAAAATCAACACCGAAAAAGATGACAAGGCGATGTTAAAAAAGTCATCGA
>DCGL01000040.1 GCA_002314565.1 Clostridiales bacterium UBA1779 | reverse complement strand
CAGAACCGTCCCCCGGTCCGCAGAATCGTCCCCTTGTTATCTTATCAGCTTAATATCGTATCTCCCGACGTTTTCGTTTCGAGAAATGCGCGCAGTTCGGGATGCTTTTCAAGCTGAGGATCGGCTTCAAGCAGAGCTTTTGCCGCATTCGTTGCATCCGCGAACAGAGAGGCGTCACCGGCAAGGTCGGCAAAACGGAAACGCAGACCTCCGCTCTGGCGGATGCTGTCATCGGCGGAGGAGGCAAGAAAGTCGCCGGGACCGCGGTTTTTGAGATCCTCTTCGGCAATTTCAAAGCCGTTGTTCGTTCTGACCATAGCACCGAGACGGTCTTTTGCCGTCTGTCCCGGTGCGTCGGAAATAAGAATGCAGCAGGATTTGCGCTTTCCGCGTCCGACGCGTCCGCGCAGCTGATGAAGCTGCGAAAGGCCGAAGCGGTCCGCGTTTTCGATTATCATTAGAGAGGCATTCGGAACGTTGACTCCGACTTCGATGACTGTCGTTGAAACCAAAACGTCAATGTCACCCGCCGCGAAGCCCGTCATTATGGCCTCCTTCTCGGCAGCCTTTAGTTTTCCGTGAATAAGGGCGATGCTCAGTTTCGGAAGAGCTTCCCCAAGCTCGTTTGCATAAACCTTTGCGGCTTTGAGCGGAGTATGATGCGTGATTTCAACGCTTCCGATATCCTCAAGTCCGACGTCTCCTCCGTCAAGTCCGTCGTCACGCTCGTCAATTGACGGGCAGACTATGTACGCCTGTCCCCCGTCTGCGACGGTTTTTTCAATAAAGGAGTTGACGCGGTCCCTCTTGGTTTCATCGACCAGATATGTGTCGATTTTCTGACGCCCGACAGGCATTTCGTCAATTTTTGAAATATCAAGGTCGCCGTACAGCACGAGAGCCAGGGATCTCGGAATGGGAGTTGCACTCATTGCAAGCACGTGGGCTTTTCCGGTTTTCCCCGCAAGAGCTGCGCGCTGACCGACACCGAAGCGGTGCTGTTCGTCCGTAATTACAAGTGAGAGCGCAGAGAAATCCGTATCGGCGGTTATCAGTGCCTGTGTTCCGATTACAAGATCAATGCGTGCATCCGGGTCTTCACAGAGAAGACCCGCCTTGATTTTTTTCTTCTGAGCGGCGGTTGTCGCTCCTATGAGCAGTGCCGTTCTGACCCCGAGACTTTCAAAGAGAGGCCCCAGGTCTTCGTAGTGCTGACGGGCAAGTATTTCAGTCGGAGCCATAAGCGCGGACTGTCTTCCGTTGAGAGCGGCAATATAAATTGCAGCGGCGGCAACTGCCGTCTTTCCGCAGCCGACGTCTCCTATGACGATACGGCTCATGCGCGTTTCGGTTTTCATATCCCCGGCGATGTCGCGGATTGCGCGCTTTTGTGCTCCTGTCAGTTCATAGGGGAATTTTTCAAGAAGAGGGCTGATATTCTGCTTTACGCAGGGGAAAGCCCCCGTTTCGCGCGTGTGCTTTCCCTGACGTGAAACCAAAAGCGAAAACTGAAACAGTTCGTCAAATACCAGACGGCGCTTTGCTCTTGCAAGTGCCGGGAAATCCTCGGGATTGTGTATGTTTCTGAGGGCAAACGACAGAGTGCACAGGCCGTATTCCGTCCGCACTTCAGACGGAAGCAGGTCCGGGATGTTGTCTGCAAATTTCGTTATTACTTCTTCAACGTTCTGAGCGACCTGCTTTTGCGACAGTCCTTCTGAAAGCGGATAAACTGCGTTGAAGTCCTTCAGCTTTTCGGGCTCCCAGCGCTCATAAACCGGACCTGACATCGAAAAGCGCAGACCCGTGCGCATTCTTTTGACTTCAACGTTTCCGTAAAAGCGCCACTGCGAGCCAACGGTAAAGGTGTCGCGCAGATACGGCTGATTGAAGAAAATCATATCGCAGACTCCGCTGTCGTCATAAGCCTTGAACTTGACGACTGTCATTCTGCCGCGAAGTCTGGTTGAGGTCGGTTTTGTGGCAATTGTCAGGACGACGGCAGTTTTTCCGTCGCAGCGGGCGTTGTCGAGCTCGCGTATATCCCCGCGGTTTTCGTATCCGCGCGGAATATGGTAAATGAGGTCTTCAAGCGTTGCGACTCCTGCCTTTTTGTACGCGGCAGCCTTGGCGGGACCGACGCCGGGAAGGGAACTTACCGGTGAGGAAAGAGTCAGAACGGTTTCTTTTTTGACAGCAGCCATCTTACAGCAGAATTTTCAGAAGTTCAAGCGGAGAATCCACGATTCTGCCGACTTTTTCTTTTACCTCAGGCATGGCGTTTTCAACTGCATAGCCGGTAAAGCCCGGGTAAAGGAGCATCTCGAGGTCGTTAAACGCGTCCCCTATCGTGTAGACTCCTTCCGGTTCAATATTATAAAGCTTTGCAAGATCCAGAATTCCGTGAGCTTTTGAAACGTCCGCACGGACAAAATCGTTCGTGATGCGGCTTGATGACAGACCGCGTATGCGTCCTTCGGATTTCTCAAGAATCAAATCTTTTGCAGTCTGGCACAGTTCGGGGCTTGTGCTGCGTGTGAAAAACTCAGTCGGCTTTTCAATATAAGCGTTGCCTATGCGGATAATTCCGGTGCCGGGGAGGAGTTCGGCCTTCGGGGCCTGATCCATCATAATATAGCAATCACAGCTTGAGATTCTGAAGCCGGTGTGATCGAGCTCCCGTGCAGTGTTTATACACATAACCGCATCTTCAGGTGAAATTGCGCTGTATTTCAGGCATTCACCCTTCCCGTTGTATATTACGGCGCCGTTGTCTGCAACCTCAAAATCGACAGTAAGCTTCGGGCCGAGAAGAGTCTGGTGAATCGAGGTTCTGGGTCTGCCGGTTACAATCCCGAAAAGGTTGCCTTTTGCTCTCCATTCAGCTATGGCTGATAACAGTTCGGGTGTAACCCCGCGGTGTGTAACGGTTCCGTCGTAATCTGTGGCTATAATTTTCATTTACGGGAAAGCCTTTCTTTTGTTGCATTCGTGACGCCTGAATGACGCTCACGCTGCAGCTCTTAACATAATATTTCATTATTATTATACCACACAAGAGACGATTTTTCAATTGACTGCGCGGCTTTCGTCTGTGTCAAGTTTTTGTAGGA
>DCGL01000007.1:50509-78651 GCA_002314565.1 Clostridiales bacterium UBA1779 | reverse complement strand
CGCGTCACTGTCAGCGGTGTTATTCCCAAGCATATGGAAACCGTTACGGCAAAGCTCATAGAAATGGGGGCCGGTGTCGATGAGGAAGAGGATTCTCTGACCGTCTCGGCAAACGGACGGCTTTCAAACGTAAATATCAAGACCTTCTTCTATCCCGGATTCCCGACGGATATGCATCCTCAGTTCGGTGCGCTGCTTGCCTTTGCCGACGGAGCCTCGGTTATTACCGAAGGCGTATTCGACAACCGCTTCAGATATGCCGACGAGCTTGTTAAAATGAACGCCGAAATCATCGTAGCCGGCAGAACGGCAACGATTATCGGAAAAGAAAAGCTCTGCGGCGCTCCCGTCAATGCGGTTGACCTGCGTGCCGGTGCAGCACTTATCATTGCAGGACTTGCCGCCGAAGGAACGACCGAAATCCGCCAGATTGAGACGATTGAGCGCGGTTACGACAATATCGTCGGAAAGCTTGCAGGTATCGGCGCCGATATCCGTCTCATCGACGACGGAGCCTGACCGACTTTGTACCTGCCGTTTCCCGGCAGTCTGATTATACCGGATCCCGGTTTTCAGGCGAATGCCTGAAAGGTAATAATAACGAAATTTTGTGAGGATTGTTATGTACAGAATAGGAATAGATCTCGGCGGGACTAACATCGCCGTCGGACTCGTATCGGAAAAACTTGAAATCGTCAGAAAACTCAGCATTCCCACTGAGGCTCAGAGAGCCCCTGAACTTATCGTTGCCGATATGGCAAAGGTATGCCGCGACCTTATTGCCGCGGAAAACGTTGATATTTCCGAAATTGAATCCGTCGGAATTGCAAGTCCCGGAACCGTTAATACCGAAACAGGTGTCATTGAATATGCAAACAATCTCCCCTTCCGAAAATTCCCCCTTGTCGAACTGCTCAGACGCGATTTCCCCGTAGATAAAATCAGCGTTGCAAACGACGCCAATGCCGCAGCCTGGGGCGAGGCAGTGGCAGGAGCCGCAAAGGGGAGCCATAATTCCGTAATGATTACCCTCGGAACCGGTGTGGGCGGAGGAATCGTAATCAACGATAAGATTTATTCCGGATTCAACGGAGCCGGAGGAGAACTTGGACATATCGTGATTTCCGTTGACGGCAGACCCTGCTCATGCGGCAGACACGGATGCTGGGAAGCATACAGCTCTGCAACCGCTCTGATAAAGAGAACGAAAGAGAAAATCGAAGAAGCAGAGAAGACCGGACGCCGCAGCGTTATGGCAGAACTTGCAGAGAAGAGAGGAAAAATCACCGCAAGAACCTCATGGGATGCCATGCGTTCCGGTGACCCTGATGCAAAAGAAATCGTCGACGAATACGTTCATTATCTTGCCGAGGGTATTGCCAATATTGTAAACATATTCCAGCCGGAAATTATTTCCATCGGCGGCGGAATATCAAATGAAAAAGACAATCTTCTCAAACCGGTAGCCGAAGAAGTCCGCAGCCTTCAGTACGGCGGCGGTGTTGTGAAAGAAACCGAAATCCGCATTGCCGAGCTCGGAAACGATGCCGGCATCATCGGCGCAGCCGAACTCTGATTATGACCTTCAACGATTTTCTGGCAGCAGGAGTTTCCTATTTTTTCCGTACCGAAGACTTTTCAGCAAAATACGGTGACGGGGCTATGATGATCTGCCTGCTTGTTCTGACTCTCGTATGTGCGGCAGCTGCATATTTCTGCGGCTGCTTCAATTCCGCAATCTTCTTTTCAAAAAGATTTTTCGGTGAAGATATCAGAAAGCGCGGATCCGGAAATGCAGGAATGACGAATATGTTCCGCGTTTTCGGCAAAAAAGCCGGAATTCTGACTTTTGCAGGTGATGTCGGAAAGGCAATCGTTGCAATTATTGCAGGATACTGTCTTCTCGGATACGTCGGAAGCTGGCTTGCAGGACTTTTCTGCATGCTCGGTCATATGTTCCCGGCATTTTATGGCTTCCGCGGCGGCAAGGGCGTTCTCGTTATGTTCGTGACTATGCTTCTGTGCGACTGGCCGGTGTTCGTCATCGGAATACTCGTATTTATCATCGTGCTTTATTTCGGCAGAATGGTATCTGCCGCGTCCATAATGACGGCAATTACCATGCCGCTGTTCCTCGATATCGTTTACCGTGTGTTTTATCAGTCGGAAGGGGCATCGGGACTCAGATTCCCGATTGCACTGCTTATGACAGTGTGCGTCTGCCTTGCGCATAAATCAAATCTGGGCAGAATTTTCTCGGGAACAGAATCAAAAATCAAATTCCCATGGGAAAAGAAAAAGGAAAATCAGGAAAAGAACTGATTTCCGTACGGTGAATCGCAGGAATTCCGGTTTATTTTGAATTACTATCGAAGAAAGGAACGGAAATGAGTAAAAAAGCTCTGATAATTATTGCGATAATAATACTGATTCCGGTCCTTATCACTATTGCCGCAGTCAGTGACTGGAAAAGAGAAAATGAAGTCGTTGCCGAATACGGCGATAACATCAATACCGTCATCTACGGTAAGCTTACGCTTCATGAGGTCCCGGATAACGACTCATATATGGCAGAACCGGGAGTATTCATCGGCAAGGTCGGCGACCGTCTGCTCGGGGCGGGACTATATACCCTGAAATATGACACGTCGGGTGAAATCTGGGCTCTCGTTACGGAAAAGGGAACGGTCATATATACTGAAAGCGGGTCTCTTCCCGCCGCGGCATATGCGGGGGAGAGCGTTACCAGAATCTTTTTTGACAGCTTTCAGAATCCCGTGGCTTCAAAAGAGAATGTCGCTCTGCTGACGGAAGCTTTTTCCCTGTCATCATCTTCCGTTTCTTGGACTCCGGATAAGGATGAAAAAACGGTTTCAAGAGAGATACACTATTGCTACGACGGCTGTGCCGTCAGTACGGTTACGGTTGGGACGCTTATATACTTTGACAAAACCGGAAGATGGTTTTATCTGCCGTCAGAAGGAAAAAAATCCGCTGAAGAAGAGGCTGCGGCATCCGGAAATACCGAAGCCGTATATACCGTTTACAGACTTGAATCCGCTTCGGTCAGACGTCTCTTAAAGTCTCTGTTTCTGTCTGACAATATCGAAACCAGGAACAGCGTATCTGAAAAATAACGCTTCCGTATACCTGCGGAACGGATTCAAAGCCCCCTGAAATCTCATATCTGAAGAGCTGCCGGCAGTCCAGTGTCCGGCGGCTTTTTTGTCGAAAAAGGCTGTCCGGGAGGCAAAAACGCATAATTTACCAAAAATTCATAATATTTGTACAAAATGCACAAAGCAACCAATTGCGCCTTGACATTTGAACTCTGCCCGGGACAAAAAGTTGCATGCGCAATCATTTTGAGAAGCTGTGGTCAATTAAATTTACCGATTTAAAGCGGATTACGAACCGAAATGCGGCATTGTTAGGAAAAAAATGCCGGAAGTTGAGCAGGGCTTCGAATGCGGAGGTAAGTAAAATTTACTTTATGAATAATTACAATATAATTGCCCGTCTGGCAGTAAAACAAACAGTGCATGCGGTCCTGCGACCGCGAAAATGGTTCTTGATTTCGGCTGAAAAACGGGTGTCCTTTATATATATATTATAAAAACAACTGTGTTGACAGAAGGGTGGTTTTGTGATATCATTAGCCCACCAAAAAATATGGGAGGATCCATTTATGGCAAAAACGTTCCAGCGCGGACTCGCTCTGCTGCTTGCTTTGCTGACGGCAGTCGGCTGCCTTGGCGCCTTCGCTTCTGCAGAAGAAGCTGAAGATGTTGTTTCCAAGACATCGTCTTCATATTCCAGCAACGCAATTGCAGCTGCAGGCGAGCTGCTCGGCATTGTTTCGTATGAGAGCTATGTCTCAAAATTCTCAAACGAAACTCTTTACCCCAGAGCCGAATCCACAATTTCCGTCAAGGGCACAGATTATGACAAGGCTGCAACAACAGCCAATGTCAGCGTCGAAACCTATGACGGCATCGAAGCTCTGACAACTCCAAATTCGGGCATTGTTGCTTACAGGTTCAATGTTCCGAAAACAGCGAAGTACAACATCAAGATGTACTACTGGCCTGTTGAAAGTCAGTCAAACGCTACGGCAATCCAGCGTATACTGAGAATCAACGGCACCATTCCTTTCTCAGAAGCATACAATATTACTATGACAAAGGTTTGGAAAGCCCAGTATGATTCCGCAAACGAAAACACACTCAAGGACGGAACCGTAAGACGTTTCGTCCGTGATATTGACGGAAACGAAATCCGTGCAACGTCAATTCAGGTTCCCGAATGGTGCGAATACACCATCAAGGATTCAGACGGCTTCTACAAAGATCCCTTTATGTTTGTTCTGACAGAAGGCGAGAACATCATTTCTCTTGAGGGTATTTCAGAAGAAATCGCCATTGCGAAGATTGAAATTGTACCTGTCACCGAGGTTATGTCTTATGCAGACTATATCGCACAGTACGGCAGCGAACCCAAGGGAACGGACGTGGTTAAGCTTGAAGGCGAAGAGCCGGATGCCACGTCAACCAATACCGTATATCCCGTTGAAGACCGTTCAAGTGCCGCTACCAGTCCCTGCGACGCCGGCCGTGTTGTTCTTAACACAATCGGCGGCGAAAAGTGGCAGGTTGCCGGTCAGTGGGTTCAGTACACGTTCACCGTAAATGCCGACGGTATGTACCAGATCTGTCCCAGATTCAGACAGAACGTAAACGACGGTATTTATTCTTCACGCGTACTCTATATTTTCAGTGACGATACGCTGAAAGAAGGCGATAAGGGATACTATAACGGCGTTCCATTTGACGAAGCACGTGAACTCAGATTCAATTATGATACTTACTGGCAGTCCGGCGCACTTCAGTTCGGTGACCTCGATACCGATGAAAATGGAAAGACCACCATTGAATACACCGAATGCGAATTCTACTTCAAGGCCGGTGTTGAATACACCATCAGATTCGAGGTTTCTCTCGGAACGATGGGGTCAGTTGTTGCTTCCGTTCAGAACTCTCTGAACGTTATCAACAACGCTTACCTTAATATCCTTAAGCTGACCGGTGCCGATCCCGATGAATCCCGTGACTACTATTTTTCAAGCGTAATGCCCGATACCGTTATCGATCTCATTATGCAGTCCGGAAAAATCGAAGGTATTTCAGAGCAGCTGGTTGAACTTGCCGGAACGAAGAGTTCAAACAGTGCAACGCTTGATAAGATTGTCCGTCTGCTTTCTAAGATGGGTCAGGATCCCGAAGAAGAAATTGCAAAGAACCTTGATACCCTGAAGAACTATATTGGTAACCTCGGTACGTGGCTCAGCGACGCAAAGACACAGCCTCTTCAGATTGACTATATTTTGATTCAAAGTGCTGACGAAAAGAAGCCACAGGCTGAAGCCAACTTCTTCCAGTCTTTGATTCATGAAATCGAGTCATTCTTCCAGAGCTTCTTCAGACACTATGACCGTATGGGTGCTTCTGCTGACGTTACGGAAAATGAAGAATCCATCGATGTCTGGAACGCCTACGGCCGTGACCAGGCTCAGGTTATCAGAAATCTGATAAACAACGACTTTACTCCCGATACCGGTGTTCCCGTAAACCTCAAGCTGATTACAGGCGGTACGCTGCTTCCTTCAATTCTTGCAGGACAGGGACCCGATGCTTATATCGGTCTGGGTGAAGATACCGTTATCAACTATGCTATCCGCGGAGCCCTTAAGGAAATCGAAAACTTTGACGGCTTCACAGATATGCTTTATTATAAGGTAGATGAAAACTTCAATACCGTATACGATGCAAACGGCAAGCCCGTAATAAACGAAAAGTACATATTCAACGATGCCGCCATGCTGGTTATGGGTATTGCAGACAAGGACGACTTTATGCACTATTACGGACTGCCTGAGACACAGTCCTTCGCCATGATGTTCCTCCGTACAGATATCATAGCCGACCTCGGCATCGAATCGCTGGATACCTGGGATGAGCTGCTTGAAGCTGCAACGATTCTGTCCCAGAACAGTATGACCATCGGTTTGTCAACTGACTATAAGATTTACCTCTACCAGATGGGCGGAACCCTCTTCGCGGATAACGGTATGAGAATCAATCTCGATTCCAACCTTGCACTTGATTCCTTTGAAACCATGTGTAATATGTTCACGATGTATTCATTCCCCTACAAGTACAGCTTTGCAAACAGATTCAGAACCGGTGAAATGCCCATCGGTATTGCCGGTGCCATCGGAACATACAACCAGCTGATCGTTTTCGCAACCGAGCTTCGCGGACTCTGGGAATTCGTTCCCGTTCCCGGCTTTGAAACCGTCGATGAAAACGGAAACAAGAAAATCAATAACGTTGCCGTTTCAACAGCATCCGCCATCGTTATGATTTCAAGCTGTGACCAGGAAGAAGCAACCTGGAAGTTTATGAAGTGGCACGTTGAAGAAGATTGCCAGGTTAACTACGCAAACGAAATGATAGCCATCCTCGGTGATTCCGCCAAGCATTCGACGGCAAACATCGAAGCGCTTCAGTCAATGCCCTGGACCAACAAGGAAAGAACAAACCTCGTTGCTCAGTTTGACAACCTCGCTTCAATCCCGAACTACCCCGGATCTTACATTATCGGTCGTTATACCAACTTCTCATTCCTCGGTGCTTATAACGACGGCGCTGACCCTGTTCAGAAGCTTCTCAGCTACATTAATATAATTAATAAGGAAATAACCAGAAAGAGACAGGAATTCGGACTTGAATCGCTTCAGATAGGTCAGACTCTTGCATCAAAGCGTTATTATATGACTCAGTATCTGTTCGGTGAAATCGAAGAAAATCATCTCTACGGTCTGAAGGCAATGCCTGGAGGAACAAAGACTCTGGTCTTTGACAGTGATGATGAATACGACGTAAAGCTTCTTGATAAGATGAAAGCCAACGTTATCAGCGACGCCGATAAGACAACGTACAAGACTCAGATTGACGCAGTACAGGCTGCATTCAATGCCATCATTGAAGACAATGCCTCGTTCAAGAGCTATACAGCCGACGAAAAGATCAATGCTCTCCGTGCAGCAGCAGATGCTCTCGAAGCTGCCGATAGTGCCAAGTTTGAACTTGCCTGCACATATATCAGAGTTTGCGCTGATGCCCTCAAGAACTATCAGGCATCTTATCCTCTTGATTAATAAGGAAAGGAGATAAAGCCAATGTCAAAAACAGCGACCAAAGCCGTATCAAGAAAAGATATGACAAGAGCGCAGTGGACATGGAAAGAGATGAAGAAGAACTGGGTCGGTTACGCAATGATTGCCCCCTTCATCATTGTATTCATTATGTTCACGGTTGCCCCGGTTCTCGTCTCTATCGTTGTAAGTTTCACAGACTTCAATATGCTGCAGGTTCCGAATTTTGTCGGTGTGGATAACTACATCAGACTTTTTCTTGATGACGATATCTTTCTTATCGCTATCAAGAACACCTTCATTTTTGCAGGTATCGTAGGACCTTCATCCTACCTAATGTCCTATATGGTTGCATGGTTCATCAACGAACTTGAGCCCAAAATCAGAGCTCTTGTTACACTTATTTTCTATGCACCTTCAATTTCCGGAGGTATTTATACCATATTCGGTACGCTATTCTCTGGGGACGCTTATGGTTGGGCCAACGCCTGGCTTAAACAGCTCGGTTTCATCACTGAAGAAATCAACTGGTTTGAAGATGCCGATTACGTAATGCCTCTTTGTATCATGGTTTCACTGTGGTGCTCACTCGGTACTGCCTTCCTTTCCTTCATTGCGGGACTTCAGGGGGTTGACCGCTCACTTTATGAGGCGGGCGCCGTTGACGGTGTACGTAACCGCTGGCAGGAGCTCTGGTACATCACACTTCCTTCCATGAAGCCTCAGCTGATGTTCGGTGCTATTATGTCCATCACTTCTTCATTCGGTTACGGAAGCATCGTTGATGCTCTCTGCGGTAACCCTTCAGTTGACTACTGTGCATGGACAATCACTCACCACCTCAATGACTACGGTGGATCTCGTTATGAAATCGGTTATTCATCCGCAATAGCAGTTATTCTGTTTGGGATAATGATTGGTGCCAACAAGCTGGTTAAAAACCTGATTTCAAAGGTAGGTAAGTAAGATGGCAAAATTAAGAACAAGAAAACATAAGGTTGTACTTAACCGTTCGGTCGGCGGCGATGCCGGGATTACCACAATGCTGGTAATCCTCGGAATATTTATGCTGGTTCCGATGGTATACGCTATTTCACAGTCCTTTAAGCCTCTTGACGAACTTTGGATCTTCCCCCCTCATCTTTATGTTATCAACCCGACCTTCAGAAACTTCAAGGATCTGTTCGTCCTTATGAACACGTCCTGGGTGCCTTTCTCAAGATACATTTTCAATACTGTTCTCGTAACCGTAACCGGAACACTCGGAAACCTGCTCTTCGGTTCAATGGCCGCTTATGCTCTTTCCAAGATTATGTTCCCCGGAAGAAAATGGATTTTCACAACCATCAGAACGTCACTGATGTTCCATAAGACCTGTACCGCTGTTTCAAACTTCATTCTTATGAGTGCTCTCGGAATGGTCGACTCATACTGGGCTCTGATTGTTCCCGCATGGGGTCATACACTCGGTCTGTACCTTATGAAGCAGTTCATGGAAACAAACGTAAACAACTCGGTTCTCGAATCCGCAAGACTTGACGGTTCAAGCGAATTCAAAACCTTCTGGGTAATTGCAATGCCTATGGTTAAGCCCGCCTGGCTGACACTGATAATTTACTGCTTCCAGGATCTCTGGAATGCCGGTTCTTCAATCTACATTCACTCAGAACAGCTCAAATCATTCCACTACGCTATTAACCAGATTGTAGCCGGCGGAATCAAGCGTGCCGGAGCTTCAGCAGCTGCTTCCGTTATAATGATGATAGTTCCTGTTATGGTATTCGTTATCTCACAGTCAAAAATCATTGAAACCATGGGCTCCAGCGGTATGAAAGACTAAGGAGGAAATAGATGAAAAAGAGAATCATTTCCGCCTTGGCGGTAATTGCACTGGCTTTGATGCTGCTTTCAACAGTTGTATCGGCATCAAGATCATATCAGACCTACACATATTCACTTGAAGGAGAGGCTCTGTATTCCCCTGATGCATACACGGCAATCAAGTCAATTGATTACACCTATATGGGACTTGACAAGAACCTTGATGACCCCCGCGACCTCGTGGTTGACTCCGACGACAATGTATACATTGCCGATGCCGGAAACAACAGAGTAATCGTTCTTGACAGATATTTCAAATTCAAGTTTTCCATTACATCCTTTACAAATGACGAAGGTGTTCCGGATAAGCTTAACAATCCTGCCGGTGTTTTCGTAACGGATGAGATTATCTACGTTGCGGATACCAACCAGAACAGAATCGTAACCTTTGACCGCGAAGGCAAATTCATAAAGGTTATTCCCGAGCCTCAGAGCTCACTGTTCGACACAGGAAGCGTTTATAAGCCGGTTGCCCTTGTAGTTGACGATTACGGAAGACTTTACGTCGTATCTTCAACAACTTATCAGGGTATCATCGTTATGGACGATGACGGAACCTTCATTTCCTTCATCGGTGCCCAGAAGGTTACAATCTCTGCATGGGATAAATTCTGGCGCAGATTCCAGACAGAAGAACAGAAGGCTCTGTCAGCATCCTACATTGCAACTGAATTCAACAACATCGATATGAATGAGGATGGGTTCATTTATATAACCACTTCATCCATTACAGAAAGCAAGGTCAGATCGGCTATCAAGGCAAAGACAAAATCCGGTGACTATCTGCCCGTCAAGATGCTGAACAAGTCAGGCGAAGAGGTTATGAGACGTAACGGCTTCTGGCCGCCTGCAGGTGAAGTTGATTTTGTAAACACAAGCTATGACGGCTCAATGACCGGTGTATCCACAGTCGTTGACGTAGCCGTAGGTCCCGAAAAGACCTGGTCCATCATTGACCAGAAGCGCTCAAAGATTTTTACATATGATTTCGACGGAAATCTGCTGTTTGCCTTCGGTGACAGCGGAAGCCAGCTCGGAAACGCAAGCTCACTCAAGGCTGTTGTCTATATGTCAGACGGAACGCTTATGATGCTTGACTCTACTGCAAAGAGCTTCACGGTTTACCAGAGAACAGAATACGGCGATATTCTGATTCAGGCTCTTGCCAACCAGAATAACCGTCAGTATGACCGTGCAATCGACGACTGGACAGAAATTCTGAAGAGAAACTCAAACTTCGACGTAGCTTACATCGGAATAGGTAACGCCCTTTACAGAAACGGTCAGTATGAGCAGGCTCTCGAGTATTACGAAGCTTCCTATTATACTGACGGATGGTCCAAGTCATATCAGGAAATCAGAAAAGACTGGATTTCAAAGTACGTTCTCGTAATTCCGCTTGTTATCGTAACCGTCTGCGTCGGCGTATACCTGTTCTTCAAGTGGGCCGATAAAGTCAATACGCATGCTGCCACTGCAGGAGGAAAGAGAACCTTCGGCGAAGAGCTGCTCTTCGTATTCCATCTTATCTTCCATCCTTTCGACGGATTCTGGGATCTGAAACATGAAAAGAGAGGTTCTGTAAGAGCTTCGCTGGTCTTCATTCTGATTACCCTGTTTGCCGTTTTCTATCAGGAAATCGGTTCAGGCTATCTTGTGAATCCCGAAGGAAACTTCAAATCCATTGCCTCAACATCTCTCGGCGTTCTGGTACCTCTGTTTTTGTGGATACTTTCCAACTGGTGCCTTACAACGCTGTTCGAAGGTGAAGGAAGCTTCAAGGACATCTTCGTTGCATGTTCTTATTCACTGCTTCCTCTCAGCCTTACAATCATTCCCACAACTCTCTACTCAAACGTAGCTCTGAGTGAAGAACTGCAGGTTATCGAGTTCATCAACGGAATCGGAATGGCATGGTGCTTCCTGCTCATCTTTATGGGTATGATGGTAACACACGATTATTCTCTCGGAAAGAACTTTATCACATCCCTCGGAACAATCGTTGCCATGGCATTTATTATGTTCATTGCAATTCTGTTCACAACACTTGTCGGTAATATCGTAAGCTTCATTACCAATATTATCGTCGAAATTGACTATCGACTGTAAGCTGACACAGAAGGAGATAAAAAATGAAAAGAATACTTACAATTGCTCTGTCTGTGGTCCTGCTGATTTCTATGCTGACTGTCGATGCCGGAGCCTATGCAGTCGATCTCATCTATGAGAAAGACTCTGAAAAGAAAGTTACCGATATCATCGACTATGAGGAAACGGTACAGCAGTATCTGACTCTCGAGTTCAAAACTCCCGAAGATAAGCTTGCCACAATGGTACTCTACTATGAAAAGGGCGATTACCAGCTCTGGGTCGACGAATTGACCGGTGAAGTTGCAACCAAGGATCTTAAGTCCGGCCAGATTCTGTTCTCAAACCCCTACGACGTAGGAGCTGAGTACAAGAAGTCAGGCACAGGTCCTTCAGCATCGACCAAGAAAAAGATCATGTCCCAGGTCATGATCAAGTATGACGATAACGGTACCGATAAAACGATGTACAGCTTCGAAGAAGCTGCAATGCGCGGACAGATCAAAATCAAGAACATCAAGAACGGTATCAGAGTCGAATACTCAATCGGACGTGAAGAATCAAGAATGCTCGTTCCCAAAGTAATTCTCAAGGAATCCTTTGAAACAAAGATTCTTGACGTATTTGCCAAAGAAGTAAACGAAATTTCCAAGGAAGCCGGACTTCCCGAGCTTGAATGGCGAGATTATCAGGCTGTATCCAAGAGAAGCTATGCATCCATTGATTCCGGAAACTCTCTGTGGTTCAACTTTATGCAGCTTCTTGCTTACTATCAGTACAAATCAAAGGATACCTGCACGACAGAAAGAGAAAAGATTTCTCTGTATGCTGCATATCCTATCTGTAAAACAGCAAACGTATACGTCTTTGCTACAGACGCAACCCAGACCGAAACCATCAAAATCGAGAACTACATCAAGACCTACTGCGCTTCATACACCTTTGAACAGCTGGAAATCGACCATGCTGCAACAAACTATGAATCAAACGACAAGAATCCCGCTCTGTTCAAGCTTTCTCTTGAATATACCCTGGATGACTGGGGTATGAGCGTAAGACTTCCTGCCAACGGTCTTCGTTTCAATGAATCTCTGTATAAGCTGACTTATCTCAGCGTTCTTCCTTATATGGGAACCGGCTCAAATTACCTGCTCGGCGATACAACAGAGACATTCACCGGTTACAACTTCTTCCCCGACGGTTCAGGTACAATCTTCCGTCACGAAGAACTTGCCGGAACGTCTACAACGACTATCAATGCCAAGGTTTACGGCTTTGACTATGCTTACAATACCATTACCGGTTCTCATACGGAAGTTGTAAGATACCCCGTATTCGGTATTGTATCAAATTATCACGACACACGTACGGCAACCGAAAAGCAGCTCGTTTCCGAAGAGGTTAAGGATCCCCAAACGGGTGAAATAATCGCCGAAGCCGAGTATGAAGAGGTTGAAGTACCCTATACCTACACTGAAGACCGCGGTTTCGTAGCCATCATTGAAGAAGGTGACGCTCTTGCCGAACTTTCAACGTATCATGAAGGTGCACTTTCAAAGTACAACTCCATCAATATGCTCTTCTATCCGAGACCTAAGGACTCTTACAATCTGAAGAATGCAATCTCCGTCGGTGCCAATGCCACATGGACAGTTGTATCCTCCAGAAAGTACGTAGGTAATTACAAGATCAGATACATTATGCTCACCGACGAAAAGCTCGCCGAAGAGAATAAAATCGATGAATACTATGAAGCATCCTGGATGGGAATGGCCGAAGCATACAGAGATTATCTGTACGCTACAGGCGAGCTTTCCGCTCTGACGGAAAATGACGTAGAAGAGGATATCCCCGTCTACATCGAAACGTTCGGCGGAACAGAAACTCTCGAAAAGATACTTTCGATTCCCGTAAACGTCATGACTCCTCTTACTTCTTTCGAGAACGTAAAGACAATGTATGACGAACTTTCAGCCGAAGGACTCAAGAACATCAAGTTCAAACTCACAGGCTATGCAAACGGAGGTCTGTTCTCCTCAGCTGCATATAACCTTAAGTGGGAAAAGAATCTCGGCGGAAGCAAGGGATTTGAAGCTCTTGTCGACTATGCAGACGAAAAGGGATTCCAGGTATTCCCCGACTTCGACTTCGCATACGTAAGAGCGGGACAGAACACACTGTTTGACGGACTTACGCTTAAGAAGCACGTTGTAAAGTCAATCAACAATACCTATATGTCAAGAAGATACTACAGTGCTACCAGACAGACGATGATCGGTAGATACGAACTGGCTGTATCTGCAGCATATTATGCACATTTCTATGAGAAGCTCACGGAAAATCTGCTGAAATATTACGAAGGCAATACTTCAACCATTTCAGTCGCCAGCCTCGGTTCGGCTCTGAACTCAGACTTTGATGAGGATGAACCTTATAACCGCGAGGATTCCAAGAAGTCAACAATCAAGGCCCTCGATGCCATCAGTCGGAGCTTTGATGACGTTATGACTGAAAACGGAAATGCTTACACATGGAAGTACGTAGATTACATTCTGAACGTACCGCTTGACTCAAGCCGTTATATGAAGTCCAGCGCAGCCGTTCCTTTCATCGGTGTCGTCCTTCACGGCAGCAAGCAGTTCTCAGGTTCTGCTCTGAATATGGAAGGAAACATCGGTTACAGCCTGCTTAAGGCCATCGAAAACGGTGCCGGCGTATACTTCATTCTCTGCTATCAGAATTATGCAGTCCTGAAGAAAAGCAAGGTTCTCAGTGAGTACTACTCAGTAAGATATGACATTCTCAAGGATGACGTAATCAGATATTACAACCTGGTAAACGATCTTACCAAGGATCTGCAGACAACCCTCATCACTTCACACGAATTTCTCATCGGTGAACGTGTTCCCGATGCTGATGAAATCATCGCCGATGAAAAGGAAATTGCAGACAAGCTTGCCGCTGAACTCGAAGCTGCCAAGACAGCAGAAGAGAAGGCAAGAATCACAAGCCTGCTCAATGGCCGTGTAACAGCTCAGTCTGCTACAGAGACTGCTCTTGAATGGGTAAATGACTACTATACACAGGCTCTTGCTCTTGATAAGGGTTACGTCGAAATGGACGAGAGCGGCAGAATTACCGTTACCGTCGGTATGCAGACTCTTGTTGACAGAGTAATAGCTCTGACTGACGAAAAGACAAAGAACGACGAAGAAAAAGAGAAAGCTCTTACAGAAAAGAATTACAGAGAAGCAGCCCTTGCAGTCTGGAAAGAAGTTTATGATCCTTTCAATTCTGTTATGACGACAGGAAAGCTCGGAACATATTCAACTCTTCTTGAAACACTTACAAAGGCCAATGCAACAATTGCAAAGACCGAAGATACGCTGGCTGTAAGAAAAGACGCCGTTGATACTGCTCTGTCTTCCGCAATTGCCGATGCCTTTACCGAAATCCTTACGAAGTATGCCGCATACAAGGCTGCTGATGAAGCTTCAAAAGCCGATGCTAAGGCAGCTGTAGAAAAGGTTGCAGGCACTATGGAAGTAGCTGAGAAGCTTCAGTCACTGAATGATGCCGTAACAGCTGCTCAGTCAGCCATTGATGCTCTCGCCATCGGATACTCACAGACAGCTGAATATGCTCAGCTCTATACAGTAAGAGCTGAAGCCGAAGCCGCCTATACGAAGGCTCAGGAAGCCGACGCAAAGACGGTTGAAAAGTACAACGACATCGCAAGCGGAAAAGTTTCTGCCACAGATGCCGAAATGCAGAAGGCAAAGGCATACGTGAATGCCGTTAAGGCAGTGGAAGCCGCTGAAGAAGCTCTTAAAGATCGTGTAACCGCTCTTACAAACGCAATAGGAAACTGCGATAAGGAACTTGTAAACTTCAATGAAACCAACAATGAATACAAGCTTATTGTTGAACTCAAGGCTTCCTGCGAGAAGGAACTTGCAGAACTCGAAGACGTTACCAACAAGGTAACTGCTTATCGCAAGGCCGTTGTTGAAGCACAGAACGTCGTTGACGGACTGCTGACAACAAGCGGAAAGGCAAGAGCCGCATTTGCCGCAGCTGACGAAAAGCTGCAGGCTTATGCAAATAACTATACCAAGTCTTATAAGTCTAAAAACGAATACACCGTTGCCGTTTCACAGCTTGAGAATGCCGAAAAGGCACTTGAAAGCTATAAGGAATCCATCAAGGCACAGCTCCCCGTAGTTGTTGCTTATGAGGAACTTGTAAAAATCGGAGAAACAAGAGTTCAGAAGACCGAAGAAAAGAACGAACTCGAGTACTCTTATCTGAATACTGCAAAGTATAAAGAACTTAAGGGAGCAGTTGATACCGCCACGGCCAATGCCAACGCAATTCTTGATGATCTCAAGGCCAATATGGAAAAGAACGAAACTTACCAGAAGCTGCTGAAAGATTATGAAGAAGCCAAGGCAGAGTATGAAAAGTACACTCTTGCATACACCGAAACGGAAGATTATCAGGAAGCCAAGCTTGCACTTGATGAAGCACAGGCTGCAGTTGATAAGCTCCTGCTCGGATATGAATCAGAATCTGAGTACAAGACACTCAAGGCTGCAGCCGATAAGGCTGATTCCGAATACGAAGCTGCCGCCAAGACGGTTCTTGCAGCTGTAAAGGATACAGAACTCGGACAGCTCACAGATTCAGCTGTAAAAACTCTGAAGTCAAAGGTTGAAGCCAAGGGCAAGGCTGATGCTGAACTGAATTCCTACGTTGATGCTTATACAGCAGCCGTAAAGGAAAGCGATGTTTACAAGATTGCACTGAGAACTCTCAATACTGCCAACACTGAAGTAACGACTTGCATCAGAACGTTCCAGAACGACCTCGAAGCTCAGGCTACTGCTTCAAAGAAGTCTGATGAGCCTCTGACCACGGTCGGAGGAAAATACGCTGCCGCCAAGACAGCCTTTACAGATGCTGAAGCAATGTATATGTACTTCACAGGCGAGAAGACAGTTCCCTCAACTCTGAAGAACGTCGATGTTTACTCAACTCTTATCAAAGAAGATAAGAATTACAAGGCTGCTCTTGAAAAACAGACCGCAGCTGAGTCAGCTCTGAAGACTTACACCCAGTCATTTGCCAACAATGTCAAGGCATCGAATGAAGCCACAATCGCTGCTATTACAGACGCAGAAGCCAAGGCTGCAAATACGAAGTATCTTGCAGCAAATGCAGAATACAATACAGCCAACACGGCATGGAGCACTCAGGCTGCCACACTCAGATCCTTCAACTCAGCTCTGTATACTGCTGTTAACAACTACTTCACAACATGCAACACTCTTGCTTCCAACAAGCTCACCGTTCTTACAGCTCAGGCAAATGTAAACGTAAGCTCACTTAAGGCTGATTATGACAAGGCAAACGAAACCTTTGCAAAGATTTCTGACAATTACACAGACGCAAGTGAAATCTCAACAAAGGCCACTGAAACCTTCGTTCTTGCCAATGCCGCTGCCGGTTCTTCACAGAGCAATCTGACAGCTGCCATCAGAAACATCAAGACTCAGATTACGAAGGTCAAGAACGTTATGGACAGAATCGCCAACTACGTGACGAGAGCCAGAACCAATCTTGCCGATTCAAATCTTGCTCTTGAACTTATGGGCGAAAACAAAGAGTACGATGAAACGCTGAGAAAAGAACTCAAGGCTTCCAATGCAGCCGTAAAGGAACTTGAATCAAAGATTCATGAGCTTTCCAATAAGGCCGTTGCCGCTTCAAATGAAGCAATTGAAGTTGCTTCAAAGATTTACGCCACCGATCTTGTAATTACCGATCCTTATGCCGCAGTTGTCGAAGAAGAGGAAAAGGAAGAGAAGACCGAGGACGAAGACGCATACGTATATACCAAGTATACCGATGACAGCGGAAACATTGTCAAGGTCGGATATGAAAGCGGTGTATACTTCATACTCAACTATAACTACTTTGCCGTTACCGTTACATATGCAGAAAAGGATTACACCATTCCTGCATACGGCGGAATAAGAGTAGAAGTCGACGGATCCAGCGCTGTCTTTACGGCAGCCCTGGATGCCGAATAAGGAGGTGCCGAAATGACAAATAATCTGCAGTTGAATCAGACTGCGCTGGCTTCCAAGACACCTGTCAAAAAGAAGAAGAGAAAGATTGCTTCCCTTGACAGAAAGAAAGCACGCGCCGGATGGTTTTTCGTACTTCCCTTTGTAATCGGTTTCATAGCCGTATACCTTCCGATTATTTTCGACTCAATCAAGTATTCATTCTGCACAATCAAGATTGTCTCGGGCGAAGGCTTCCAGACAACCTTTGTTGGATGGCAGAACTACAACGAAGCTCTGTTCGTTGACCCGAACTTTGTAAAGACCCTGATTACAGGTCTTAAGGAACTGGCATTCGACGTACCTGCAATCCTGCTCTTCTCACTGTTTATGGCAGTTATGCTGAACGAGAAGATGGCCGGACGTGCAATATTCAGAGCGATCTTCTTTATCCCCGTTATTCTTTCAACAGGTATTATGGAATCCATTGATGCCCAGAACATTATCGAGGATATGATGTCTGAATCAGACGGTATCGCCGACGGTTCAGGTCAATCGACGGCTACCGAAATCGTAAGCGCGATTGATATTGAACGACTGTTCGCGAATATGTCAGTCGGTACTGAGCTTGTTACTTACGTAACAACAGCCATCAACAACATTTACGATATCGTAAACCGCTCCGGTGTTCAGATGCTGATATTCCTTGCAGGTCTTCAGTCAATCTCACCCGCTATTTATGAATCCTGCCAGATAGACGGTGCTACAAAGTGGGAAACATTCTGGAAGATTACCTTCCCGATGATAAGCCCTATGATTCTTGTAAACGCCATCTACACGGTTATCGACTCATTTACAACTGATTCGAACTCGGTTATGAAGTTCATCGCCAACAAGTACACACAGGCAAACGGTCAGGAAATTTCCTCAGCCATGTCATGGATGTACTTCCTGATAGTCATTCTGATTATCGCCGCCGTTGCCGCTATCTTCTCAGCTTACGTGTTCTATCAGAGGAAAGACTGATGAAAGGAGGACAGATTAGATGAATGCTCAGCCTACAGCTCCCAAGATTACAAAAGAGAGCAAAAACAAGATCAGAGTTGAATTTGAACGCACTCCTCTTAAGGAACGTTTAAAAGCAAAATTCATTAATATGGCATTCCTCGGCGACGTTATCTGGTATATTTTCAGACTCTGCCTGCTGATTGGTATTGCTTATATCGTTCTGTTCCCCTTCTATTCAAAGATTTCCGGTTCTTTTATGGGAAAGGATGACTTCGTTGACGTAACGGTTATGCTTATACCGAAGAACTTCTCTCTGGATATATACAAGTTCATCATCATCGAAAACAGCTATTTCACTGCTTTCGGAAACACACTTCTGCTGTCAGTTTCCACTGCTCTGATTCAGACGTTTATCTGCTCGGTTATCGCTTACGGTCTTGCCAAGTTCAAGTTCAAGGGCGCAAAGTACGTATTTGCAGCCGTTATACTTACCATGGTAGTACCTCACCAGACTTTGCAGCTGTCGATGTTTATGAAATTCCGATTCTTTGATATATTCGGAATTACGGGCTTGCTGTCCGGTCATGCAACTGTCGGAAACATTGAAGCCATCAACAATATCCTGTCAAAGATTAACATTTTCCCCGCTGAAGCAACCAGTGATATGAGTACTATTCTCAAGGGAATCATCAATGACGGTGCAATCAATCTGAACAACTCCTACTGGCCACTTATTATCCTGTCACTCACCGGTATTGCATTCAAGAACGGTCTGTACATCTTCATGCTGCGCCAGTTCTATCGCGGAGTTCCCGATGAACTTGAAGAATCCGCATATATGGACGGTTCCGGTACATTCAGAACCTTCCTGCAGATTATTCTTCCTCTGTCGGTTCCGATGATGATTACGGTATTCCTGTTTGCATTCTCATGGCAGTGGACAGATGACTTCTACACCACACTGTTCTTCACAACCAACAAGACCCTGCTGATGCCCGACGTCGTAGCAATTCCGGAATCCCTGGAAACCACTTATGCCGGCGCTTCACTTTACTACTCAGCAATCAGAAACACCTGCGGTCTGATGATTATCTTCCCCCTGGTTATCATGTATGTCTTCCTTCAGAGATATCTTGTACAGGGTATTGAAAGATCCGGTCTTACCGCCGATTAATCTTATGCGATATACAAAAGCCGTCCGCTTTGCGGGCGGCTTTTGTGTTGTAATTGAGGCAGTGAAGCAAAGAAAGCCGGGGGACGGTTCTGCGGCTTGCTCTGCAAGTGCAAAATCATAAGTGAAAAAAACAAACAGAATTCTTGTATTCGTTAACCATTTATGATATAATATAATGGAATATTTATATAAGGAAAATTGTTTATGGAGAATAACAATAAAAATAAAAACTTCAGAAAGCCGATTGTGAGAGACCGGGACAGGGAAAAGACTGAGGTTCCCGAAGGAATCGTATTCGGCAGAAATGAAGTCAGAGAGCTGCTCAAATCCGGCAGGTCGATAGATAAAATTCTTGTAAGACGCGGTGACAAAGAGGGCTCAATCAACGTCATCATCGGTGAGGCATCAGAGCGGGGAATTCCCATTATCAACGTCGAAAAAGAAAAGCTTGACCAACTGAGCTGCGGTGGGGTGCATCAGGGAGTAATTGCCATGGCGGCAGAGAAGGATTATTGCTCTGTCGAGGACATTCTTCAGATAGCAAAGGACAGAAACGAGATGCCCTTTATCGTCATACTTGACGGAATTGAGGACCCCTACAATCTCGGTGCGATTATCAGAAGCGCCGAATGTGCCGGGGCTCACGGCGTCATTATTCCGAAGAGACGTGCGGCAGGTCTTACTGCTACAGCCGCCAAGGCTTCGGCAGGGGCCATCGAGCATATGGCAATTGCAAAGGTTGTCAACCTTTCGGTTGAGATAGATAAGCTGAAGGAGCTCGGAATCTGGGTTTACGCAGCAGAGGCCGACGGTGACGATATTTATGCGACCGACCTTGACCGTCCGGCAGCATTCGTTCTCGGAAGCGAGGGCGAAGGGGTATCGCGGCTTGTCAGGGAAAAATGCGATTATGCAATATCAATTCCTCTTCACGGAAGAGTCAACTCAATGAACGTATCGGCGGCAGCTGCCGTAATTCTTTGCGAGGCTGCTCACAGAAGAAACAAAACCTGATTTCAGGATAAAGGATTGGAATTATGGCAACAGAAGAAAAAAGAGATATTGGTTCCATAATGGGAAAGCTGATGAAAAAGCAGCAGGAACTTGCCGAGATGAAGGCAAAGGAGACTGCCGAAATTCAGCCCGTACAGGAAGCTCCCCGTGAAGCTGAAGCAGTTCCCGTACAGGAACAGTTTGATGCGAATCTTTTTGAGGAACCGGCGGCTGAAGAACAGACAGCCGTGCCTGAAGAAAATACGGCAGCAACTGACGCAAAGCCGGAAGAAAAAACAGGGGATATCAGCGACAGCGTGTTTATGGACATCCTTGACGACGTTATGTCGTCGGATATCGCCGGACATGACGATGCCGAGATAGCTGCGAAGGTTCAGGAGATTTACTCCGATTATCTTCGTACAGGCGTCGTTGAAAGCGTAAGTTCCGAACAGAAAGAAAAGCCGGTTGTAAATGAAGCAGATACTGCTGCACATGAAAGCACAGAAGAAGATATCGGCAATCTGATTGACGATTATTTTACTCCTGCAGAAGAAGAAATCAGTGCAGAAGAAAAAGAAAACAAGCCCTGGCTTGACGATATTGCGGATAATACCGCAGAGACGTCGACATACTCCGATGCGGGAAGCGGCGATGACGTGCCGGCAGAAGAGTCGGCGGCAGAACCCGAAAAGAAGGAAAATGAAGATGACCTTCTTATGGCTGCCCTCGGTTATACGAACGGTGACAACATTTCAAAACCGAGTGCAGACAGCAAGAAAAAGAAGAGAGTTGAAGGGAAGCTCGGCTCGGATCTTGACGGAGCTTTTGCATATAACGGAGCAGAATACAAGTCAAATGCACAGAACGGTGAAATAAACGGTGCATATGACAGGGAAATGCGTTTTATGTATTTAAGAATGGCGGGAACAGGACTTTTCGCCGTCCTGCTCATCATTTTCGATTTGCTCGGTGCCAAATTCACAGGAGCGCTGGATCCGCTGAAATATCCTGTTGTGAACATAATGGTATCGCTGCAGCTTCTGCTTCTGTGTGCTCTGTTCTCAGCTGGCAGAATTTACCGCGGACTGCTCGGACTTGTAAAAGCACATCCGACAGCTTCTTCCGTAACGGCTGCATCGGTAATACTTACAATCATTTATAATATTATGCTTGCAGTCGTAACGGGCTCCAACCCCGGCCAGGCCTTTACGCTTTATAACTCAGCAGCCGGTTTCTGCCTCTGCTTCCAGGTCGCTTCGGATTATATGAGACTGCTTTACGAAAGACGCAATTTTGAGAAGATTTCATCCTTCGACGATATCTGTTATCTGGAAAAGAATGAAAACAAGCCGTCCGAATACGTTCTGCGCCGCGCAGAGTTTACAAACGGATACTTCAGACACACAAACAGATACAATCCGGTATTCAGTCTTGAAAATTACATTATTGCTCCCGTTGCCGCCATTGCGCTGATTCTGTTTATCATCTCACTGGCAGCCGGAAGACATCTTCTGGGTTCACTCAACGTATTTATCGTTACAATTCTTATGGCTCTGCCTGTATTCTCTGTCGTATCTCTTGAAATTCCGTTCTACATTATGAATCTCACCAGAACCGATGAGCCAACTGCCATTCTTCACGAGACGGATACGGCCGATTACGATAAGGTTGAAAAGATTGTTCTCAGTGAAATAGACGTGTTTGACGGAGGTCAGCTGTCGATTTCCGGAATGAGCGGCTCAGGCGACAGCGATATGTTCAGAAACATTGAAGCTGTGTCGGCAATCTGCAACACCGTCGGCGGAACGATTACGGAAGCTTTCAAGAGCATTTCAACGGAAACAGGCGTTTCGGACGGTTCGGATGCTCTCTCTGCGGCCGTTAAGATCAACAGAGTCTGTGAAGGCGGAATCAACGCAGATTACAACGGAAAGAATTACGTTCTCGGCAGCGCAAGATTCCTCAGCGAGTACGGAATCCCCTGTCAGAAGTGCAATGACAAAGAATATACGGCTTCTCATTTCGGGACTGTGGCCTTCCATATGGCTGCAGACGGACGTGAGCTGCATACTTTCTATATCAACTACGTGCCGAATCCTAATTTTACAAAGATGATTCAGGGACTTGCCGACAAGGGCATTGAGACTGAAATCAGATGCCTTGACCCGAATCTCAGTTCCGAATTCGTAAGCTCACTCATCGGAGCCGGAAATCTTCCCATCTCAATCGTAAGAGTTGAAGACGTGGAAGAGGACGAGAGCCTCAACAGTACAGAGGGAGAAAGCCAGGTCGTATCAGACGGAGCAGACTGGATGGCTGCCATCACCGCTGCCGAAGTGTGCAGAAAATACAGACACATTGCCACAACAAACAGAACAATCAGTCTCTGCCTTGCACTGCTCTTTGCTGCAATTGCCATAGTCCTCGGCATCAGCGGAATTGCAGTCGGGCTGCAGCCTCTGTATCTGATACTTCTTTATCTCGTTTCGATTATTCCGTCAATTCTTTTATCCATCCGCGTTTGATTTTCAGGGCTGTCACTGAGCGCAGGCCGCTTATGGCAGCCCGTTTTTATTGAAATTACGGAAATATTACATCGGTCCGCGCATAAAGGCACGTGACTGAACTTGAATTTTGGCCTCCTGCTTCAGAAGGCATGAAAGGAAAATTCTTCAGATGTTTTCTTCGTCTCTGTTGAAATCCGTTTCAAAGCCCGGCAGATATGCCGGCGGAGAATTCGGTCAGATACTAAAAAAACGCGAGGACGTGGACGCAAACTTTGCATTCTGCTTCCCCGATTCATATGAAATAGGAATGTCAAACCTCGGACTGCGCATACTGTACGGTGTTCTGAACAAGGACCCCAAAATCCGCTGTGAGAGAGTCTTTGCTCCCTGGACGGATATGGAGGACAAAATGCGCGAGAAGGGCATCCTTCTCTGCACGCAGGAAAGCGGCGAGGAGGTCCGCAGCTTCGACTTTCTCGGTTTTACCCTTCAGTATGAGATGTGCTACACGAACGTTCTTAACGTCCTTGAGCTGTCCGGCATTCCGCTTTTGGCGTCAGAGCGCGGCGAAGAGTATCCTATTGTAATAGGCGGAGGTCCCTGTTCATACAATGCGGAACCAATGGCGGATTTCTTTGACCTGTTCAATATCGGAGAGGGCGAAGAGATGCTCCCCGAGATTGTCAATCTCCGGATAAAGATGAAAAAGAAAGGAGCTTCAAAGCAGGAATTCCTGCGTGAAGCTGCCCGTACGATAGAAGGAGTATACGTTCCCTCGCTTTACGACGTCTCATACAATGAAGACGGAACCGTCAAGGCAATCGAACCGAAGTACCCGGACGTTCCGCGCAAGGTCAGAAAGAGAATAGTGAAGGATCTCGACACAATGTTCTTCCCGGAACAGGTCGTTATGCCTTATATTGAGTGCGTTCAGGACAGAATTGCACTTGAAGTATTCCGCGGCTGCATCCGCGGCTGCCGTTTCTGCCAGGCCGGTATGGTATGCCGTCCGGTCAGAGAAAAGTCACCCGAGACCCTCTTAAAGCAGGCAAAATGCCTGTATGACAACACAGGCTACGATGAGATTTCACTGACCTGCCTGTCGATTTCCGACTATACGAGACTGCGTGAGCTGACAGACGGACTTATCGAGTGGACAGACGGAAAGAAGGTTTCCCTGTCGCTTCCGTCGCTGCGTATTGACTCCTTCTCAAAAGAGCTTATGGATAAGGTCGCCTCAGTCAGAACCTCGTCAATCACCTTTGCACCTGAAGCCGGAACGCAGCGTCTTCGCGACGTTATCAACAAAAACGTCACCGAAGAGGACCTGATGCGCTCTGCGGGAATCGCATTTGAAACCGGCAAGGACACGATAAAGCTGTACTTTATGAACGGTCTGCCCACCGAAACTCTCGAAGATATCGAGGGAATCGGTCTGCTTGCAAAGGCCTGCGTTGAAAAGTATTATGCAACTCCCGGACACGGAAAGCGCCCCCCGCAGATTACAATCAGCGTGTCGAGCTTCGTTCCGAAGCCGTTTACTCCTTTCCAGTGGGAGCCCCAGGACACTGTTGCTCAGCTTGAAGAGAAGAATCAGTACTTAAAAGAGAAGATTACCGACCGCAAGATAAGATACACTCACCACGACGCAAGAGTCTCGCATATTGAGGCTGTTCTTGCTCTCGGCGACAGAAGACTGTCGGCCGCGTTGATTGAGGCACGCAGACAGGGCTTCAGATACGACGCCTGGGATGAATTTTTCTCATACGAAAAGTGGATGGACGTTTTCGCAAAATGCGGAATCGACACTGCGTTCTACGCAAACCGCAGAAAGGCCGAAGACGAGATTCTTCCCTGGGATACCATCGACTGCGGTGTGACGAAGGAATTTTTGCTGCGTGAAAAGCATAAGGCTTACGGTGAAAAAACGACGCCGTCTTGCCGTGAAGCGTGCTCCGGCTGCGGGGCAAACTGCCTTGGAGGTAAAGACATATGCTGTGCGAAGACAAAATGATTGAAGAATATCCTCTGCTTCCCGAGCCGAAAACGGTAAGACTGAAATTCTGCAAAACGGGAGCCCTTCAGTATATTTCACACCTTGACCTGCAGAGAAATTTCGGTCGTATTCTGGCTCGTGCCGACCTTCCTCTCTGGTATACACAGGGCTTCAACCCTCATCCGAAGCTCGTCTTTGCACTGCCTCTTGCCATCGGCTGTGAAAGCGTGTGCGAGCTTGCCGACATCCGCATCAACCGCGATATGCCCTGCGATGAAATATTGCGCAGAATGAAAAAAGCGACGGTCCGCGAGCTTGATTTTCTCAGCTGTTATGAAGCAAACCGCAAGTTTGCCGAAATAACCTATGCCGGATACCTTGTAAAAATCCAGAGTCCGATGAATATGCTTCCGGCAGAGGCCGACGTGGAAAAACTGTTGACCTCCTCACCTCTGATAATGATAAGAAAGACAAAATCCGGCGAGAAGGAAACCGACATCGTTCCGATGATAAAAAAGGTCCGCGTGAGCAAGGATGAAAACGGTCTTTGCCTGCGTCTGCTTCTGAGCGCCGGCGAAGGAAACACCCTCAACCCTGAGCTTGTTGTCAGCGCTTTGCGTCAGCATCTTGCTTTCCCCGGGGAAGAAGCGGAGTATTCGATTATGAGGGAATACCTGACGGACGGCTCCCGCAAAGAATTTGTTTGACAAAAAAACATTTTTATACTATAATATATACCTCTGCCTTTATGAGCAGAGGTGTTTTAAGTTTTGAGCTCCGTCCACAGAGCGGATTTCGGTGATATGGGGCGGAAAGACCTTCGGAGAATTTGAAATGCATGACGAACTGACACAGATTGATATTGCTCAGATGAAGAAGGAGCTCGAAGAGCGCCGCAACAAAGCATCGGAGCTTCGTGAAGAGGTTCAGCGTACGCGTGAGTACGGGGATCTGTCTGAAAACGCGGAGTACAAGTGCGCAAAGCAGGCTTTCAACGCCAACCGCAGCCGCATCCGCTATCTCGAGAATATGATAAAGACCGCAGTCGTCATTTCAACCGAGTCGGCAGACGACGAGGTCGGGCTGTTTGACAAGGTGACGGTTTACTATCCCGAGGACGATGAAACCGAAGAGATCAGAATAGTAACGACGCTTCGCAACGACGTGTTTACGAACAACATTTCAAAGGAATCTCCTTTCGGAAAGGCGCTGCTCGGACGCAAGGAAGGCGATATTGTCACCGTCGTCGTCAGCGAAAAGAAGAGCTATCCCGTAAAAATTATGAAGATTGAGAAGGGCGAGGACGATCCTACCCTCAAAATCTCATCATTCTGATATATTACCGTATAAAGGATAATTATTTATGTTTAAAACGATCAGAAGAGTGCTTGCGGCACTTATTTCTGTGGTTCTGTTGCTTCTGCCAGTGCTTTCATTCGGTGAGAAGACTGACCTCGCCGTTGTTGCAAAGACCTCAGAGAGCATTCCGGTTCCCGAGACATCGGCAATATGGCAATATTGCGAAACCGAGACCGCAGTGATGAGTCACGCCGAAGTGCCGGTGCCGGTAACAAAGGAATATGACGACGGCCTTACAGGGAAACAAAGACATTTGCTTGCCGTTCTCGATGATTCGGGTGAAGCCGAAAACGGCTGTGATATTCCGATTGAGGATGATTCCGGCGAGCTTGAAAACGGCTGCGATATCCCCTGTGAAGTGAGTGTAAAAAGCTTCGTTTATTATGCCGGTTATTACAAAGTCAGCGACAACCGCCATTACAAAATCAAACTCAGCCGCGAGCTGCAGGAATATACCTGGGAAAAATGCCTTGAATACGGCGTTCCGTTCAAGATTATCATGGGAATTATGGGCGTTGAAAGCGGATGGACTGCCGATATCGGTGTAATTGAAAACGCAAGCGGTACCTACGTCGGCCTCGGAATGCTCAGCGAGAAACACAACGCCGAATATTTTGCCAATCTCGGCATTGATATTTATGAGCCGGAGGGCAACATTGAAGCTCTCTGCAGTGCTTTCCGCGACAAGCTGGAGCTCTTCGATTTCAACGTTCATTATGCGCTTATTGCCTATAATCAGGGTAACGGCGGAGCCCGCAGCTTCATTGCCGAGGGCAAAGAGACTTCTTCATATTCACGTCTTGTCATGCAGTATTCCCAAAATCTGCTGACACAGGAAGAATATGACGCCATTGATTGATTTTTGAAATATAAACGTCAGACAGCCTGAAGCTTTCTGACGTTTTTTAGAAGGATTATTTTGACTGTTGCAGAACGGAATTCACGGGAATAATCTGAATTTCGGCGCTGCATTTCGGCGCAAAGTGCGAAGAAAGGAATGGTTGTTATTATGAAAATTACGGTTCTTGATGCGGATACCTTCGGAAGCGACTTGGATCTCAGTCCGCTTTCAGCGCTCGGTGACGTCACGGTTTTCCGTGCAACTGCCCCGACTGACGTTGAGTCTCATCTTGAAGGTGCCGAATGCGCGGTGCTCAACAAGGTTAAACTCAAGCGCGACAATTTGAAGAATGCAGCTTCTTTGAAGCTCATCTGTGTTTTTGCCACCGGCTTTGACAATATTGACCTTGAATACTGCCGAGAGAAGGGAATTGCCGTTTGCAACGTTGTCGGATATTCAACAGACAGCGTAGCGCAGCTGACCGTCGCCATGGCTTTGTCTCTGACGGTTAAACTTCCTCAGTTTGCCGCCTTTACTGCCGACGGCTCATATTCCGCGTCAGGTGTTGCAAACAGACTGACGCCGTGGTATCATGAAATAGCCGGAAAGACCTGGGGAATTGCAGGATACGGAAATATAGGAAAGGCAGTAGGGCGCGTTGCAGAGGCTCTTGGGTGCCATGTTATCGCTTTCAAGCGTACGGCTGAACCCGGAGTTGAAACTGTCGATATTGACACTCTGTGCCGCCGCTCGGACATCCTGTCCGTCCATCTTCCACTGAACGATAAAACCCGCGGTCTTTTCTCGGCAGAAAGAATTACCATGATGAAGCCGGAGGCTTTATTTATCAACGTCGCCCGCGGCGCCGTCTGCGACGAAGCCGCGCTTGCAGCAGCCGTGAAAGACGGCCGTATCGGAGGCATCGGCGTCGACGTTTATTCAACCGAGCCCTTTTCCGCCTCACATCCCTTCTACGGTATCCGCAATCTTGATAACGTTATCCTC
>DCGL01000007.1:50367-50495 GCA_002314565.1 Clostridiales bacterium UBA1779 | reverse complement strand
CCCCGCATATGGCCTGGGGCTCTGTTGAAGCCCGCCGCCGCTGCCTCGACGAAATCTGCCTGAACATCAGAAGCTTCGTCTGCGGCGAAAGACGCAACAGGGTGGATTGAGTAAAATTTAGCCAGGGG
>DCGL01000007.1:37284-50329 GCA_002314565.1 Clostridiales bacterium UBA1779 | reverse complement strand
GGGGACGTAAGTGGTGGCGAAAAAATGATTCTCATTTTTTCGCCACCACTTACGTCCCCTGGCTAAATTTTATTTTCTGTATCCGAGGTCTTTGAGGATCTGAATGGCGCGTTCGGGGTTGTTGCAGGTGAACATGGAGACACCGCGGTCGATGGCGGCCTGCATCAGTTCGGGAGTGTCCTTTACGAAGCAGACGCAGGTTTCACAGCCCATGTCGTTGACCTTTTTGAATTCTTCGGCGGGAAGAAGTTCCTGTACCTTGCGTGGAGACCAGTCAACCTTGCCGTCAACCAGCTGGCAGTTGAAGAGACAGACGTAGGTGAGGTCGGGGTACATATCTCTCTTCGGGAATTGCATAAGATAATCGGGATAGAAGCCGTGCAGCGGATATTTATTGCCGTGTTTTTCTACGATATAATTGAGAACTTCCCATGAGAAGCAGTTGAGCATAATGCGGTCGGCCATGCCTCTGCGTTCGATTTCGGCAATTACCTTGTCGGCGGTTGAATAGCAGATGTCTCCTTCGACCCCGGGATAATCCTTGAGCTCGAGATTCAGAAGCAGATTGGGATACGGTTCGACGAGATCGAGAAATTCATCAAAGGTGGGGACGCGGGTTCCGCGGTATTCCTCTCCTTTTTTGATTCCGGCATCAAGTTCTTTGATTTCGGCAAGAGTTTTGTCGCAGACGCGGCCGACTCCGTCGGTCGTACGGTCCACGGTATGGTCGTGCATCATAATGATGACTCCGTCCTTTGTCTGATGAATGTCGGTTTCGATTCCGTCGGCACCGAGTTCAATTGCGTGCTTAAAAGCGGGAATCGTGTTTTCGGGACGGCAGTCCTTGTCGCCGCGGTGGGCGGCCATCATAATTTTGCCTGATTCAATCCATTCGAGAAACTTGTTCATGGTTTTATCTGCCTTTCTGTTAGAATAATTATTATTGTTTTTCAGGATAACGGAGAAAATGACGCAGGGAACAGCCGGTCTGACTGCTCTCGGTCTGTGTCAAAAAATCCGTTTATATTTATGCCGGGCAGAAGTGCAGACTTATGCCCGGCTTTTGTATCAGTCGAAATAACCGAGTTTGCAGCAGAGCTCGGCATTGAGGACGGAGCCTCCGGCAGCACCGCGGAGAGTGTTGTGTGAAAGGCCGACGAACTTATAATCGAAGAGGGAGTCCTCGCGCAGACGTCCGGCTGTGATGCCCATACCGCCGTAAATTTCGCGGTCGGTGAAGCACTGGGGACGGTTGTCTTCTTCAAAATAGGTGATGAACTGCTTCGGGGCATGAGGAAGCTCAAGCTCCTGAGGAAGTCCCTTGAAATTCTTCCAGAGTTCGAGAATTTCTTCTTTTGAGGGCTTGTTCTTGAACTTCATAAAGACGGCGGCAGTGTGACCGTCGGTTACGGGAACGCGGATGCACTGAGTTGTGATAAGAGGAGCGGCAGCCTTAACGATGACTCCGTTTTCAACTGCACCCCAGGCCTTGAGAGGCTCCTGCTCGCTCTTTTCCTCTTCGCCGCCGATATAGGGAATTACGTTGTCGATCATTTCGGGCCATTCGTTGAAGGTTTTTCCGGCGCCGGAGATTGCCTGGTAGGTCGTTGCGACTACCTGTTCAAGGCCGAAGCCGAGAAGGGGAGTGAGCATGGGGACGTAGGACTGGATGGAGCAGTTGGGCTTTACGACGATAAATCCGCGCTCGGTGCCGAGTCTTTCTCTCTGGAAGGGGATGACCTTCAGATGCTCTGCGTTGATTTCGGGAAGAATCATGGGAACGTCGGGCGTCCAGCGGTTTGCCGAATTGTTTGATACGACGGGAATTTCGCACTTTGCGTAAGCCTCTTCCATTTCCTTCGTGGCAGCCTTGTCCATATTTACGGCGCAGAAGGTGAAATCGCAGAGAGGAGCAATTTTTTCCGGGTAAGCGGCATCCATTACGGGCATATTGGCATAGCAGGAGGGCATCGGAACTTTCAGCTTCCAGCGTCCGTCGATGGCTTCTGCATAGGTCTTACCGGCGGAACGGCCGGAGGCGGCAAGAGCGGTAACCTCAAAATAAGGGTGATTTTCAAGCAGGGTAAGCAGGCGCTGACCGACCATGCCGGTTGCGCCAATAACGCAGCATCTTTTCTTTTTCATTATTATATTCATTCCTTTCTTCGCACTTTGCGCCGACGGGCACAAAGCGGGCGTGAAACAAGCATATTTTGTTACGGATTTCCAAACGGTTCACGCTGTATTCTTTCAAAAATGGGAGATTTGTGTAAAACAGTATTACGGCATTCACACTGACAGAGGAGAACGTCGCTTTACTTTTGCCTTCCGGCTCGGCGTATTATTTTCTTTTTATCTGTGAGTAAACGTCGTTTTTCTGAACTCCGAGTTCTTTTGCAACAGCCTTGATGGCATCTTTTTCGCTCATTCCCGCGGCAACGTATCTGTCAACGCGCTCGGGAACGCTCAGATTTTCATTTTCGGCTGCATCTTCGGACTTTGGGCCGTTGTTGCCTTCGATAACAAGTACGTATTCGCCTCTCGGCTCGGCTTCGGCGTACTTTTCGCAGGCACCGGCCAGTGTAGTTCGGAAAACCTCTTCGTTGAGCTTAGTCAGCTCGCGGCAGAGAGAAATTTTTCTGTCTTTTCCGCAGACGTCGCAGAGCTCTGTAAGAGTCTTGCGTAGTCTGTGCGGGGCTTCGTATACGATTACCGTTTCGGGCTGGGCGGCGACCGCTCCAAGGCGTTCGCGGCGTTCTTTGCCCATAACGGGAAGAAAACCTTCAAAGAAGAAATGTCGGGAAGAGATGGCCGAAAGTGCAAGTGCAGACACTGCCGCACAGGCACCGGGAACGGGATGTACGGTAACTGAAGCTTCGGCACAGAGACGTACGAGGTCCTCACCGGGGTCTGAAATAGCAGGCATTCCGGCATCTGTAATCAGTGCGCAGCTTTCCCCCGCTTTCAGTCTTTCGACGATTTCGGGACCGCGGGATGCCTTATTGTGTTCGTGATATGACACCATCGGTCTGTGAAGACCGTATCTTGATAAAAGGAGTCCTGAATTTCTCGTGTCTTCGGCTGCAATGAAGTCCGCCTCGGTGAGTACCTTGAGGGCCCTTTCCGTGATATCTGCGGTGTTACCTATCGGGGTTGCCACGAGATAGAGGCAGCCCTTTTCGGTTATATTCTTTTCTTTTGTAAATTCTGCTTCACTCATGGCTTTTGGTTTCGTTGAATTATTGACACATGCGGACAAGCTCTGCTTCGTCGATGATTTTCACACCGAGTTCCCTGGCCTTCGTCAGCTTTGAACCGGCGTCACTGCCGGCAACGACGTATGAAGTTTTCTTTGAAACGGAACCGGCGCATTTTCCGCCGCGTTCTTTAATCATGGCTTCGGCTTCATCGCGTTTCATATTGGGAAGAGTGCCCGTCAGAACGAAGGTAAGGCCCGCAAAGCGGCTGTCAAGACGGCGCGCTTTCGTGCCGGTTTCAAGACCGGCGTCGGCAAGACGACGGCAGAGTTCGCGGTTGCTTTCGTTTGCAAAGAATTTCAGCACGCAACCGGCGGTCACTTCACCGAAATCCGGAAGAGCAATCAGCTCGTCGTGAGTCACGTTCATTACGGAATCGAGTGAGCCGCAGGCGCCTGCAAGTTCTGCGGCGGCAACCTCGCCTATGTTGCGGATTCCGAGGGCATAGATGAGCCGCTCAAGTCCTGCGGACTTTGAGTTTCCAATGGCACGTATGAGGTTTGAAGCGGAAAGCTCGCCCATTCTGTCAAGAGAAGCAAGACTTTCGGCTTTAAGGGAATACAGATCGGCAGCGTCTGAAATGAGATCGTTGTCAAGCAGCAGTGCTACAATCTGCGGACCGAGTCCGTCTATATTCATAGCATCCTTCGATGCGAAATGTTCGATTCTGCGCTCAAGCTGGGCGGGACATTCGGTGTTCGTGCAGCGGTACGCAGCCCCTTCGGTTCCGGAAACGGTGTCGCGGACGACCGGTTCACCGCATCTCGGGCAGCGTTCGGGCATAACGAAAGTTCTTTCACTTCCGTCCCGTTTTTCGGGGACGGAGTTCAATATTTCCGGAATAATCTCCCCTGCTTTTCTGACGAGGACTCTGTCACCGAGCATAATATTGCGCTCGTTGATGAAATCCAGATTGTGCAGAGTTGCACGACTGACCGTGGTTCCCGCAAGACGGACGGGTTCAAGAACTGCAGTCGGGGTAAGCACCCCGGTTCTTCCGACTTCAAGCGTGATATCTGTGAGCTTCGTTTCTTTGACCTCGGGAGGATACTTGAAGGCGGCTGCCCACTTCGGTGTGTTGGTACCTTCACCGACAATGCGGCGGCCGGCAAGAGAATCGAGCTTTACGACGGCTCCGTCAATATCGTATGCGAGTTCATCACGCATTTCTCCGAGCTCGGCAATGCGCTTTTTTATTTCTTCTTTTGATGAAAGCTGTCTGCGTTCTTCAATCACGGGGAAGCCGAGCTCGCCGAGGCGGTCAAGCGTTTCGGTATGGGAAATGGGCTGACGTCCGTCCGCATAGAGTGAGCCTGACTGGAAATTGAAAATGAATATCGACAGACGGCGCTCAGCTGCAATCTTCGGGTCAAGCTGACGCAGGGAACCTGCGGCGGCATTGCGCGGATTGGCCATAAGTGATTTGCCTTCTTTTTCACGCTTTGCGTTGATTGAATTGAAAACGGCGCGGGGCATATATACTTCACCGCGAACCGTGAGAGTCAGCGGCTCGGACAGCTTCAGAGGAACCGAGAAAATCGTCTTTACGTTCTGCGTGACGTCCTCACCGGTCACTCCGTCACCTCTCGTAGCGGCCTGAACAAGCACTCCGTTTTCATAGCGGAGGGAACAGGAAAGACCGTCAATCTTGGGCTCAACTGAGTACGAGGCTGATTCAAAAACGGAGGAAACGCCGTCAAGAAAGCCGCAGAGCTCTTCATAAGAAAAAACGTCTGAAAGGGAATCCATACGGACTTCGTGTGTTACCTTCGTAAACCTGTCCAGAGGAGTTCCGCCGACGCGCTGCGTTGGGGAGGTCGGGTCTGCATATTCCGGATGTGCCGCTTCGAGTTCCTGAAGCCTGCGGTACATCATATCGTAATCGTAGTCGGAAATCTCAGGCGCGTCGTCAACGTAATACTTTTTTGCATGATAGGATATCTGCTCTCTCAGCTTTCTGAGCTCTTCGAAAGCAGTATTCCGGATTGCTTGTTCGCCCATGCATCATTCCCCTTTCCCTGATTGATTCGAGAAAACAACCAATATAATATAATGGTATATTTTATCATTTTTTGCTCTGAAAGTCAATAGAAGAAAGCTGCTGTACGATGCCGAGTTCTAAAGCAATGTGTTAGCCGAAAAGAAACGTTTTGCATGAAATATTGCAAAACGTCGTCGAACGTGTTCACAATGCAGTAACAAAAATTCTCGTAAGACTGTTTTTAAATTTTTATTCGTTTTTTTGCATATTTTAGTTGCTTTCCTTTTTATTATGTGGTAAAATAAAACACTTTTTCACCCCTGCTGAATATTTATTAATTCAAAAAATAATCATCCGAATTTCAAATCACACGCTTTTCCGACGCCCCCGGGCGGAGAAACGGAGGGAAATATGAAGAACTTATTGAAGAAAACTTTAGCTTATCTGCTGACGGCAGCGACACTTTTGTCGGTGCTTTCTGTTGCTGTATCCGCAGTTACGGAATCTCTCGCAGACTACGTCCGTGAGACAAACGGCACCATCGAAATCAGTCTGACTGACGATGAAAACGTGGTTATCACCACGCCTGTCAAGGGGGGGAATTATCGTCTGACCGTCTCTGTTTTTCTGCCTGCCGGTATTGTTCCGGGCACGTATTCCTACAGCCTGAATCCCATCGGTGCAGATATTTTAAATCAGAGCGGAACCCTATACTTTGAACGTAATAACGTAAATGTGGATATCGGTACCTGGACGGTAGACAGTAACGGTCTTATCACCTACGTCTTCAATACAACCGCCAATATGTATACCGAGGTTCGCATTTATTCTTCTTTTACGGTTTCCATTCATACAGGCGCTACTTCAGTAACCTTCGGCGGAAAGTACTACCTGACCGGTGAAGCAGAGACGGAATTCCACGTTTTCAAATCCGGAATTACCGTACTGACAGACGGTGACGGCTACCCGCTCGATAATGACGGCAACCGCATTCCGCAGGCCGGCATCACCGTGCCGCAGACTCTGAAGATTCCCGGCCTTTCCACCAAGGCGTTCTACTGGACCGTCAAAATCAATGACAGCAACCCTCCTGTTTCCATTGAAGATATCGCGGGGAAAACAGTTACGGACTGGCTTGATGAATATCAGATTTACAGTGACGTCTGCAAGTCACTCGGTGTTCTTCTTTCTTTCCGCGACGAGCTCGGAGTGCTGCATAACGTACTTCTGACAGAATCAAACGGTCTTACCTGGGATCCCAGCGGCAAGAGCTGGTCATACACTTTCCCCACCGTACTCGACGGTGTGGAGGTAAAGAACAACTATAAATACACCTTTAAATATTTCTCCGCTCCGAACTACGAAGCAATGCCCGTCGGCCGCATCCGTGTCGCCAACAACGTCCGCTTCGACCGTCAGGAGTATGAACATACTTCCACTCTGTACATAGAAGTAACCGCCGGCGGAGTACACGTGGAAAAGCAGCTGGTGGATTACAATCCTCTGGACGGAACCGGCACGTGGCTCGTCACAGCCTCCATTCCCGCACGCAGCGGCGTTGCAAAGAACTATCACTTTACAGACAGTATCAGCGTAACCGACGAGAACGGCAATATCAACGGAAACTTTCCGCTTCCCGCTTCTTCCGCCATTTCCAATATGGAACTGACAATCAACGGTATGCCCGTACCGGAAGTGAGCGAAGCCAATTCCGTCTTTGATGAGTACGCATACGAAATAGTCAATATCGTGCAATCCGATGCCATACCGGATGACCCCGACAAGGGTCTGTTCTGGCAGTTCAGGGTAAACCTGTACCACAGATGCGACTGCACGGCGGAAACCTGCTCCAACTGGCAGATTGTAAAGTGCATGAATCAGGTTGCCGGACATACGGACTACTGCAGCTGCTGGACTGCAAGTGCCGATGTCAATATCAACATCGAATACACAACCAATGAAAACGTGCCGGTAACCGAATACGGCGGCGAAGGCAAATATATCAATAACAGCGTAACGCTCTACAATCATACTACCAGACTGACGGCAGACATTGAAATCGGTCACCCGATTGAAAGCGTTCTGACCAAAACCATGACGGAATCACCGGATTCCGAAAACAATTTTACCGCTTCATACCGCATTGCCTTAAATGAAGCAGTACAGAACCTCAATCTGGATCAGATTATCGTTCGGGACAAGATGTCCAACACGCTGATTTACGTTCCCGGTTCCATGGTGGTTACCAGAATTTCCAAAACCAACGGAAACGAATATCACCGCACACTGACAGCCGGCAAGGATTATACCGTATCCTTTGACCTGGCATCACGCACTCTGACGCTTACAATTTTCCGTCCCGGAAAATATGAATACACAATGGTCTACGACTGTCAGGCGATGTCAGTGGACGGAGGCGATACGCTGACCTTCTCCAACGTGGCAGAGGTGGAAATCAACGGACGTATTTACAAAACAAAAGAAGAAGAAAAAGTCATCTCCAACTTCTCCATGAATGCCGTTTCATACAGTATCGGTGTTGTGAAGCTGGATGATGCCGATAACCTGCCGCTTCCCGGCGCCGTTTTCGGTCTGTATTCTTCAAACAACGAGTTGATTGCCAGCAGTGCCACGGATGCCGCAGGAAAAATTCTGTTCCGCACCAACGTAAGCGACGGTCTGATTCTACGCGCCCACAGCATATACTACATTGTGGAAATGGAAGCACCGCTCGGATATATTAAGGATGAAAACAGCTTTACTTTCTATTTCTGCGACGCGGAAACCGGCGATGCAGCCGATATGGCCATGCCATCCAGCGCCATTCGCGTATATCAGGATGACAATGCGGTTTTTGAGAAGACATTCTTTAACTCGGTAAATACAGGTCTTGACGGCGAGAAGGTCTGGGAAGACAACAACAACGCCGCAGGTCATCGTCCCGACACCGTCAACGTGATTTTGTATGCGGACGGGGTAGCCGTAGATTTCACGGAAACGAATTCCTCAGCAAACTGGAAATTCAGGTTTGACAACCTGCCAAAGTTCAAGAACGGTCAGCCAATTGTCTATACCGTAGGCGAAATTGTTCCCGACGGTTATCATATGACAGTGAGCAGCGATGCCATCCGCGGCTTTGTCATTACCAATATTTATGAAGAAATCGATATCCCCGTGCAGAAGATCTGGGATGATGACGGCAACCGTGACGGCATACGTCCTGCAAGTATCCGTGTTGAGCTTTTCGCCAACGGAGTATCAACCGGAAAGATCGCCGTCCTTAGTTCAGGTAATCTGTGGCATAATACCTTTACGGGTCTTCCGAAATATGATGATGACGCAGAGATAGCTTACACCGTTCAGGAGCTTGATATCGACGGAACTGAATACACCGTTGTAATCCCGGTTCTTCAGGTGTCGGCTTCGTCCTGACCGACAGTCACGAGCCGGAGCGCACAGACATCCCCGTGCGCAAGGAATGGGTTGATGACAACGACCGTGACGGCAAGCGTCCCGCTGAAATTCTTGTCACGCTGTATGCTGACGGAGTACCGACGTCGAGCGCTGTGCTGAGCTCCGGCAATAACTGGCAGCATACCTTTACAAATCTGCTCAAGTACAGAGACGGCGGTACGGAAATCGTATATACTGCGTCTGAAGAAACCGTTCCCGGATACAGCGCCGTAATGACGGTGGATTCAAACGGAATTCTTCTGACAAATACTCACGTTCCCGGCACTGTGTCTGTGGACGTTCTGAAAGTATGGAAAGACAGTGACAACCAGGACGGCATACGTCCTGCTGGAATCACCGTGATTCTGCGCGCAAACGGCGTAACTGTATCAAGCGCGGTGCTTTCCTCTGCCAACAACTGGAGATATACTTTTGCGGGTCTTCCCGAATATAAAAACAAGGTAAAAATCGTTTATACGGTGGCCGAAGTTTCGGTTACAGGATACGTGAGTGTCATCACGGGCTCCTCTTCCGTAGGATTTGTCATTGAAAACAGTCACGAGACGGAAAAGACGGAAATTCCCGTATGGAAGGTCTGGAACGACGATAATAACCGCGACGGCAAGCGTCCGTCTGAAATTCGTGTCAGCCTCTATGCCGGCAGCTCTGCCATTTCAAGTGCAATTCTGAACTCCGGCAACAACTGGTATTATGTCTTTGAAAATCTCGATAAATATAAGAACGGTACGGAAATCGTATATACCGTAACAGAAGATACCGTTGCGGGCTACAGTGCCGTAACGGTAAGCTCCAACGGAATAGGCTTCGTTATCACCAACACCCACGTTCCGGGCCGTACGGAAATTCCCGTGCAGAAGATCTGGGACGATGAAAATGACAAGGCCCACGCACGTCCCGTGGAAATTACCGTAGAACTGCTGGCAAACGGAACTGAAACCGGAAAGACAGTTGTGCTTTCCTCAGGCAACAACTGGAGCGCAGTCTTTACGAACCTGTACGAATACGAAAACGGAGTAAAGATTACCTATAACGTAAAAGAGCAGGTGATCAGCGGCTACAAGAGTGAAGCAGTGCTCTCGGGCTCAGTCTTCTATATCCGTAATACTTATACGGAAGGTCACGTGGATATTCCGGTAGAAAAAATCTGGGATGATGACGGTAACCGCGATAACCTGCGCCCGACCGCACTGAAAGTTACGCTTTATGCCGACGGCGCAGTGGAAAGTTCTGCCACTCTGAATTCAGGCAACAACTGGAAATATACATTTGCAAATCTTCCCGAATATCGCAACAGTCAGAAAGTTGTCTACACCGTAACCGAAAAGACCGTTACGGGCTACTCGTCAACTCAGGAAATTAAGAGCGGCGCCGTTGTCTTTACGAACAGACACAGCCCCGACGAGACTCAGGTCACGGTCAGCAAGCTGTGGGATGACGACGGCGACCGCGACGGCAAGCGCCCCGTCACCCTCAAGGTTACGCTTTATGCCGACGGCGTTGCAGTCAGCTCCGCAATTCTGTCATCCGGCAACGGCTGGACCTACACGTTCAAGTCTCTGCCGAAGAATGTGGACGGCACAGCCATCGATTACACGGTGGATGAACAAACGGTTGACGGTTATACCAAGGTTATCACTTCCAAGGGCGTTGGCTTTATATTCCAGATCAAGAACAGCTACGTTCCTGAAAAGATCAGTATCCCCGTATACAAAATCTGGGATGACGCTGACAACCAGGACGGCATACGTGCCGCTCAGGTGCAGGTGATTCTGCTTGCAGACGGAGTTGAAACCGGAAAGAGCGTGGTGCTCAGCGCCGGCAATCTCTGGACCTCTTCGTTTGAAAATCTTGAAAAATATACCGATCACGGAAGAGAAATCGTCTATTCCGTCAAAGAGGCGACGGTTTCCGGCTATAGCGCCGTCATAACCGGCAGCTCCGGAGTGGGCTTTACAGTCAGAAACACGCACGTCCCCGCAACAACGCAGATTTCAGTACAGAAGGTCTGGTCCGATGCCATCGACCAGGACGGCATCCGTCCCGCAAGCATCACGGCACGTCTGTACGCTGACGGCACTGAAATCGCTTCCGTCATTCTGAGCAGCGGAAACGCATGGACACATACCTTTACCGGACTGCCCGTATATAAGGACGGCACGAAAATTGCATATTCAGTTTCCGAAGACAGCGTCAGCGGATATACGGTAAAAATCACGTCCTCAGCATACGGCTTTGTAATTGAAAACAGTCATATTCCCGAGAGAACCGAATATATGGTTATGAAGCTCTGGGGTGACAATTACGATCAGGACGGTATGCGTCCCAAGAGTCTCACGATTACGCTTCTTGCCGACGGTCAGCCTACGGGAATGACGGTTGTGCTTTCTTCCGGAAATCACTGGAGCTCTTCATTCAGAAATCTGCCGAAGAGAAACAACGGCAAGTTAATTGTGTATACTGCCACGGAACCCGATATTCCCGGATACACCGGATTTGTGATTACCTCTTCTTCGATTCAATGCATCTTTGAAAACATTCACACGCCGGGTAAGGTAAGTATCACGGTTGAAAAGGTCTGGTCCGACGGCATCAACCAGGACGGCATTCGTCCCGACTCCGTTACCGTACGCCTGCTGGCAGACGGAACCGAGGTTGCAAGCACGGCACTGAATGAAAGCAATCTCTGGAAATACACTTTTGCAGATCTTGATGAATACAAGAACGGCAAAAAGATCGTATATACCGTCACAGAAGACGCTGTGACCGGATATACCGCCAAAATCACTGCATCTTCCGGAACATATTACGTCATTATGAACAGCCACACGCCGGAAGAAACTCGATATAGGGTATACAAAATCTGGGACGATAAGAATAATCAGGACGGTATACGTCCTTCGGCTATCGCCGTTACGCTTCTTGCCGACGGTAAGCCGGTGATGTCAAAGAACCTTACGTCCGCCAATAAATGGACCGTCACATTTGATCATCTGCCCAAATACAGCAGCGGTATCGAAATCAGCTACAGCGCCACAGAATCCGGAGCTATCGGGTACGTGAGCACGGTGACAAGCTCCGGCTCAACCGGCATTGTGTTCACTAACACGTACAGCCCCGAAACGATTGAAATACCGGTTGAAAAAATCTGGAACGACGATAACAATCATGACGGCAAGCGCACCCCCTCAGTCACCGTACGTCTGTATGCCGACGGTGTGGAAGTAAGCTCCGCCATACTGGGTTCCGGAAACAACTGGAAGTATAACTTCACAAACCTCGATAAGAACAAGGCCGGAAAGGCCATCGTTTACACGCTGACCGAAGACGTTGTTCCGGAGTATTCAACCCGTATTGTAAGCTCCGCCGTATCATCCGGTATTGCCTTTACGGTTGAAAACACCCATACACCGGGCAAGGTTTCCGTTCCCGTACAGAAGGTCTGGGACGATAAGAATAACCAGGACGGCATCCGTTCCACTGCAATCAAGGTAAACCTGTATGCCGACGGTGTTATCGTCAGCTCCGCCGTTCTGAATCAGGCAAACAGCTGGACCTATTGCTTTGCAGGACTTGATGAATACAAAGCCGGCGTCAAGGTGGTTTATGAAATCCGCGAAGCAGCGCAGGTGCCGGGATACACCGTCACCGTGACAAGCAGCGGCTATGCTTTCACAGTCAAAAACAGCCACACGCCCGAAACGATAGATATTCCGGTAGAAAAAATCTGGAACGACGATAACAATCATGACGGCAAACGCACCCCGTCGGTAACCGTACGTCTGTATGCCGACGGCGCGGAAGTGAGCTCCGCCATACTGAGTTCCGGAAACAACTGGAAGTATAAATTCACAAACCTCGATAAGAATAAGAACGGCAAGGCCATCGTTTACACGCTGACCGAAGACGTTGTTCCGGATTATTCAATCCGTATCGTAAGCTCCGCCGTATCATCCGGCATCGGCTTTACGGTTGAAAACACCCATACTCCGGGCAAGGTTTCCGTTCCCGTACAGAAGGTCTGGGACGATAAGAACAACCAGGACGGCATCCGTCCCACGTTAGTCACGGTGAACCTGTATGCCGACGGAGTTATTGTCAGCTCCGCAGTTCTGAATCAGGCAAACAGCTGGACCTATTGCTTTGCAGGACTTGATGAATACAAAGCCGGCGTCAAGGTGGTTTATGAAATCCGCGAAGCAGCTCAGGTGCCCGGCTACACCGTCACCGTGACAAGCAGCGGCTATGCTTTCACCATTACCAACAGACATAAACCGTTAACAATTGATATTCCCGTAGAAAAAATCTGGAACGACGATAACAATCATGACGGCAA
>DCGL01000007.1:27248-37217 GCA_002314565.1 Clostridiales bacterium UBA1779 | reverse complement strand
TGAGCTCCGCCATACTGAATTCCGGAAACAACTGGAAGTACGGCTTCATAAACCTCGATAAGAACAAGGACGGCAAGGCCATCGTTTACACGCTGACCGAAGACACGGTTGCGGGCTATTCAATAAAAATTGTAAGCTCCGCCGTATCATCCGGCATTGCCTTTACGGTTGAAAACATCCATGCTCCGGGCAAGGTTTCCGTTCCCGTACAGAAGGTCTGGGACGATAAGAACAACCAGGACGGCATCCGTCCCACGGCAATCACGGTAAACCTGTATGCCGACGGAGTTATTGTCAGCTCTGCCGTTCTGAATCAGGCAAACAGCTGGACCTATTGCTTTGCAGGTCTTGATGAATACAATGCCGGTGTCAAGGTGGTATATGAAATCCGCGAAGCAGCGCAGGTGCCGGGCTACACCGTCACCGTGACAAGCAGCGGCTATGCTTTCACAGTCAAAAACAGCCACACACCCGAAACGATAGATATTCCGGTCGAAAAAATCTGGAACGACGATAACAATCATGACGGCAAGCGCACCCCGTCAGTCACCGTACGTCTGTATGCCGACGGTGCGGAACTGAGCTCCGCCATACTGAATTCCGGAAACAACTGGAAGTACAGCTTCACAAACCTCGATAAGAACAAGAACGGAAAGGCCATCGTTTACACGCTGACCGAAGATGCGATTGCGGGCTATTCAATAAAAATTGTAAGCTCCGCCGTATCATCCGGCATTGCCTTTACTGTGGAAAATACCCACACAAATGAGAAAACTCAGGTCGAGGTGAAAAAGGTCTGGGACGATAACAACAACCACGACGCAAAGCGTCCGGTAAGTGTAACCGTACATCTTTACAAGAACGGAACGGATACCGGCAGTTCTGCAGTATTGAGCTCCGCCAACAACTGGAAGCACACCTTTACCGGTCTTGACAAGTACGAAAACGGCAAAGCAGTCAATTACAGCATCGTTGAGGATGCCGTTGATGCGTACACGGTGGAAATCACCAGCTCTGCCGAAGCGGATCTCGTTAAGTACAGCTTCACCGTGACCAACACCCACAACAACGAAAAGACAAAGGTGGAAGTTGAGAAGGTCTGGACGGATAACGGAAACCAGGACGGCAAGCGTCCCGATTCCGTCAAGGTATATCTGTATGCCGACGGTACGGTAATAAGCTCTGCAATTCTGAGCTCCGCAAACAACTGGAAATACAGCTTTGCAAATCTTGATAAGTACAGCGACGGCAAGGTAATCCGTTACGAAATCACCGAAGACGCGGTGGACCGCTACACGGTGGTAATCACAAGTTCAGCGGCAAGCGGTCTTGTCAAGTATACCTTTACCGTAAATAACACCCATAATCCCGAAAAGACTCAGGTTGCAGCAGAAAAGATCTGGGTTGACAATAACAACCATGACGGCAAGCGCCCGGTAAATCTCACCGTGTATCTGAAAGCAGACGGCGCAGTTGTCAGCTCCGCCGTTCTTAATTCCGCAAACAACTGGAAATATACCTTCCAGGGCCTTGACAAGTACAAGAACGGCAAGGTCATCGCCTACAGCGTCACCGAAGATACAGTGGAACGTTACAGTCTGACTGTCACAAGCTCAGCTGAAGCGGATTTCGTTAAGTACAGCTTTACACTGACCAACACACATAATGACGAAAAGACACGCGTTGAAGTGAAGAAGGTCTGGAATGACTCCGACGATCAGGACGGCAAGCGTCCCGCTTCCGTTTCGGTACATTTGTTTGCCGACGGTACGGAAATCGGTTCTGCAGTTCTGAGCTCCGGTAACAACTGGAAGTATAGCTTTGAAGGTCTTGACAAGTACAAGGACGGCAAGGTCATTGCGTACAACGTCACAGAAGATTCAGTTGACCGTTACAGTCTGACAGTCTCAAGCTCGGCTGCTGCTGACCTTATCAGCTACAGCTTCACTCTGATAAACACACACGGCGACGAAAAAACACTGGTCGAAGTTGAAAAGGTCTGGGTTGACAATAATAACCACGACGGCAAGCGTCCGGAAAATCTTACCGTGTACCTGCACGCCGACGGTGCTGTTGTAAGCTCTGCAATTCTGAACCAGGCAAACAATTGGAAGTATACCTTTACGAACCTTGACAAGTACAAAAACGGAAAGGCCATCGTATACACCGTCACAGAAGAGACGGTTGAGAAGTACGTTCTGACCGTTACAAGCTCAGCCGGAGCGGATCTTGTCAAATACAGTTTCACCCTGACAAATACGCACGGTGATGAAAAGACCCGTGTGGAAGTGCAGAAGGTCTGGGCGGATAACGACAACCGCGACGGCAAGCGCCCCCTCACTCTCACCGTTTATCTGCACGCCGACGGCGCAGTTGTAAGCTCAGCCGTTCTGAACCAGGCAAACAACTGGAAGTATACTTTCTCAGGTCTTGACAAGTACAAAAACGGCAAGGTCATCGCTTACAGCATCACCGAAGATACCGTTGAACGTTACAGCCTGACTGTCACAAGCTCGGCCCAAGCCGACCTTGTCAGCTACAGCTTCACTCTGACCAATACCCACGGCAGCGAGAAAACTCAGGTTGAAGTTGAAAAAATCTGGGTTGACAATAACAATCACGACGGCAAGCGTCCGGTCAACCTCACCGTGTACCTCTACGCCGACGGTGCAATTGTAAGCTCCGCCATTCTGAACTCAGCTAACAACTGGAAGTATACCTTCTCAGGTCTTGACAAGTATAAGAACGGAAAGGCAATCGTTTACAACGTCACCGAAGACACCGTGGAACGTTACGGCCTGACAGTATCAAGTTCTGCCGGAGCGGACCTCGTTAAATACAGCTTTACACTGACAAACACCCACGGCGACGAAAAGACCCGCGTGGAAGTGAAGAAGGTCTGGGAAGATAACGGAGACCAGGACGGCAAGCGTCCCCTCACTCTCACAGTATATCTGTACGCCGACGGCGCGGTTGTAAGCTCCGCCGTTCTGAGCTCAGCTAACAACTGGAAGTATACCTTTGAAGGTCTTGACAAGTACAAGAACGGCAAGACTGTCGTCTATAACGTCACCGAAGACTCGGTGGACCGTTACTATCTGACTGTTTCAAGCTCGGCTGCAGCCGACCTCGTAAGTTATAGCTTCACCCTGACCAACACACACAGCGATGAAAAGACCCGTGTGGAAGTGAAGAAGGTCTGGGAAGATGATAACAACCATGACGGAAAGCGTCCGGCTGCCCTTACCGTTTATCTGCGCGCTGACGGCGTTGTTATTAACTCCGCCGTTCTGAACCAGGCAAACAACTGGAAGTATACTTTTGACGGTCTTGACAAGTACAAGAACGGCAAGGTTATCGCTTACAGCGTCACCGAAGATACAGTGGAACGCTACGCACTGACGGTGACAAGCTCAGCCGAAGCAGACCTTGTAAGCTACAGCTTCACTCTGACCAACAAGCATGAGAACGAAAAGACCCGTGTGGAGGTTCAGAAGGTCTGGGCAGATAACAACGCAAACGACGGCAAGCGCCCGCTCACCCTTACCGTTTACCTGCATGCCGACGGTGCGATTGTAAGTTCTGCCGTTCTGAACTCAGGTAACAGCTGGAAGTACACGTTCGAAGGTCTCGACAAGTACGAAAACGGCAGGGTCATTGCTTACGACGTCACCGAAGAAACGGTTGCATACTACAGCCTGACCGTCACAAGTTCGGCTGAAGCGGACCTCGTTAAATACAGCTTTACCCTGACCAACACACACGATGACGAAAAGACTCAGGTGAAAGTTCAGAAAATCTGGGTGGATAACGACGACCGGGACGGCATGCGCCCCGACGATATCAGCGTTGAGCTTCTTGCAGACGGCGTGGTTGTCAGCACGGCAATTCTGAACACGTCCAACGCCTGGACTTACACCTTCGGAAATCTGAACAAACTGCGCAACGGCGGTATTGTCATCATCTATTCCGTAAAAGAACAGATTGTTCCCGAATATACTTCAGTCATTACGTCTGACGGTATCGGATTTGTCATCAAAAACACTCACGATATCCATTACATCGATATTCCCGTAGAAAAGAAATGGGTTGACAACAACAACGAAGACGGCATACGTCCCATTGAAATCACAGTAAAGCTGTATGCCGACGGAGTTTACACCGGAAAGATGCTGCTGCTCTCTGCCGAAAATGCATGGAAGGACACTTTCCTGCATCTGGAAGAGTATAACAACGGCAAGAAGATTGTCTATACCGTGAAGGAAGTTGCCGTGACCGGATACACTCCAGTCATTACGTCCTCCGGCAGCGGATTTATCATCGAGAACCGTCACACTCCCAAAACCACCCGCTACCCGGTCTGCAAGATCTGGGTAGACGGAGATAACCGGGACGGCAAACGCCCTGTGGAAATTACCGTCAAGCTCCTTGCCGACGGAGTTTATACGGGAAAGAGCGTGGTGCTCTCCTCCGTCAATAACTGGGAATCCTCGTTCGAAAATCTCGAAATGTATTCGGGCGGCAAGCTTATCATCTATTCCGTCGAGGAAGTCAGGGTGGATGGCTATACCGTAAGCATACTGAAGGATTGCCACGGATTTACAATTACAAACACTTACGAGGCCGAAACGACCGAAATTCCCGTCCGTAAGGTCTGGGAAGACTCGGGAAATCAGGACGGCATTCGTCCCGAAGAAATCGTCGTCAAGCTTTATGCCGACGGCAAATTCACCGGAAAGATGCTTCTGCTCTCAGAAGGAAACGACTGGAAGGGCAAATTTGAAGAACTGGATAAGTATCGGGACGGCAAACTGATTGAATATACCGTCAAGGAAGTTGCCGTGAACGGCTACTCGCCCGTTGTTACAAGCTCCGGTTTCGGTTTTATCATCAATAACTATCACGTGCCCGAAACCACAAGCTTCCCGGTACGTAAAATCTGGGTGGACGGAGATAACAGTGACGGACTCCGCCCCGTTGAAATCACCGTAAAGCTCTATGCCGACGGAGTATACACCGGAAAGAGCGTGGTGCTTTCATCCGAAAACAACTGGGAATCATCCTTCGATAATCTCGATAAGTACGCGAACGGCAAGCTTATTGACTATACAGTCGAGGAAATCAAGGTGAATGGCTATACTTCAACCGTTCTGAAGGATTGCCACGGATTTACGATTACCAACACTGTCGAGCCGAGAAAGACGCAGCTTTCCGTGCGTAAAATCTGGCTCGACGATGAGAACAAAGCGGGAAAACGTCCCGAATCCATCACTGTCAAACTCCTGTCCAACGGCCGCGAAACCGGCAGGTATATCGAACTGAACGAATCCAACAACTGGAGCGACAGATTCGTAAACCTCGATGCCTATGAAAACGGCAGACCCATTACTTACACAATCAAGGAAGTGTCTGTGCCGGAATACGTCACAATCATTGAAATTGAAAGCTCCGGTCTCGGTTACGTACTTACCAACGTCTACTATTCTTCATACGTGGATCTTCCCGTAGAGAAAATCTGGGTGGACGACGGCAACGTAGACGGCATCCGTCCGGCTTCAATCGAAGTCCGCCTGCTGGCAAACGGCATGGAAGCCGGCCGCTACATCGTGCTGAACGAAGCAAACGGCTGGAAGGGCGCTTTCAAACAGCTCCCCGTCAGCGTGGACGGCGTGCTGCAGACCTATTCCGTAATGGAAATTACGGTTCCCGGTTACACGACGCTTATCACCTCGTCCGGCATCGGTTTTGTCATCACCAACACACACACACCGAAGACGGTGGAAATACCGGTCGAAAAGATCTGGTTGGATAACGACAACCAGGACCTTGTCCGTCCCGCGGATATCACCGTGCATCTGCTTGCCGACGGCGTTGAGATTGGATCCGTCGTTCTGAGCTCCGCAAACAACTGGAAGTATACCTTCACGAATCTTCCCGAGAACCGCGAAGGCGGCGAAAAGATTGTTTATACGGTATCAGAGGATGCGGTGGAAGGCTACTCCCTCACCGTGACAAGCTCCGGCTTCGGATTTCTTCTGATCAATACACACACAACGGAAAAGACCGAACTCCCGGTTGAGAAGCGCTGGAGCGACGAGGATAACACTGACGGCATACGCCCGACGGAAATTACCGTTCTCCTTCTTGCAGACGGCGCCGAGACCGGAAAGACTCTGATTCTTTCCGCTAAAAACAAGTGGAAGGGAAGTTTTGAAAATCTTGACAGGTACCGTGACGGTGCTGAAATCGTCTATACCGTCAGAGAAGTTCCCGTACCGGGTTATTCCTGCAGTATCACGCAGATTTCAGGAGTCTTCGTCATCGAAAACGTGCACGTTCCGGGGCAGACCCGCGTGCCGGTAGAGAAACGCTGGAACGACGGAAACGATGCTGAAAAGATGCGTCCCCTGGAAATAACGGTTGAACTTCTTGCAGACGGAGTCCGGACCGGCAAGAGCATCGTGCTTTCATCCGTAAACAAGTGGGCGGGTGCATTCGAAAATCTGCCTGCATACAAAAACGGAAGAAAGATTGTGTACACCGTCAGTGAAGTGGCTGTTACGGGCTACACTTCAAGCGTGGAAGGAAATGCAGGGAATGGCTTCGTAATCACAAACACGCACACGCTGCCCAAATACGGAAAACTGGTGATTTCCAAGCTTGTTACCGGAATCAAGAGTGACCGTGCATTCAGCTTTCGCATTGTCTTCAGCACGTCAGGTTCCTTCAATTACACCGGTACCCTCGGCGGAGAGACAGTCAGCGGAACGGTTAAGAGCGGCGACACAGTCTATATGAAGCACGGCGACAGGATTGAAATTTCCGGTCTGCCTGAGGGAACCACCTACCGTGTAACGGAAGGTGATAACAAGGGCTTCACGGTTTACGAAAAAGGCTCGGTGGGAATCATCCTGCCGGAAACCGAAGTGTACGCGGCCTTCACCAACACGATTATTCCGGAAACCGGAGACAAGGTGCTTCTGTGGTGCTTATGCGGCGCCGCAGCACTGATTACCGGAGGAACGCTCGTGTATCGCAAAAAGAAAAAGGATACGTTTGAAGATTAACGTATCAAAACAATAAACAAGGGGCGATGTTAAAAAAGTCGATGACTTTTTTAACATCGCCCCTTTTTCACAAACGTCGGAAGTGAAAGAGAGATACCGAATTTTTTCTTTTTTGGTGCTTGAAAGTATACATAATTTATGATATACTATAAACAGCGAAAGGAGACGGACGCCTCCGCCTTCCGCGGAGCATACGTATCCAGCTAAAATCAGGAGGTTTAACCATGAAAATCACAGTAGTCGGCAGACAGATGACAGTTCCCGAGGACATCAAGGCCTTAACAGAGAAAAAACTTGCCAAACTTGACAGGTATTTCCCGAAAGAGGAATCCGCCACGGTAACCTTCAGCCGCAAGCGCAATCATGAGAACATTGAAATCACGATTGCAGCTGCCAACACAATTTTCCGCTGTGAGAACAGCGACGAAACCTTCAGAAACGCTCTCGACAAGGCAGTCGACACAATCGACCGCCAGATCAGAAAGAACAAGACCAGACTCGAAAAGAGACTGCGTCAGACTGGCTTCGTTCCCCCTGTTGCCGAGGAGGAGCTTACAGAACAGTCCGAAAAGGTTGTTCGTCAGAAAAACTTCAAACTTGTTCCGATGAGCGTTGAAGAAGCGATTCTTCAAATGAATCTGCTGGGGCACAGCTTCTTCATTTTCGAAAACGCCGATTCCGGCCTGACCTGCGTGGTCTATGCCAGAAAAGACGGGGATTACGGACTTATTGTTCCTGAAAAGGACTGAGAATATCGGGGGCGGGTAAAGCTCGCCCCCTTAAATTTTTTATGTGAGGATTTTCCAATGGCACTTATCATCCCCGAGGGTTACAAATCCGGCCTTACAGCCAGACAGACCCAGATTGCAATCAAAAAAATCAAGGATTTCTTTCAGACTGACCTGTCAAATCAGCTGAATCTGCGCAGAGTATCAGCTCCGCTGTTTGTAAGTCGCGCCTCGGGTCTCAATGATAATCTCAACGGTTGGGAACGTCCCGTAAGCTTCGATATGAAGTGTATGCCCGGTTCCGAATTCGAAATAGTTCAGTCTCTTGCGAAGTGGAAGAGAATGGCGCTCGGACGCTACGGTTTTGCCCCCGGAGAGGGACTTTACACGGATATGAACGCCATACGCCGCGACGAGGACACGGACAATATTCACTCCGTCTTCGTTGACCAGTGGGACTGGGAAAAGGTAATTCTGAAGTCTGACCGCACGGAAGAAACCCTGCGCCGCACAGTAAAATATATATACGACGCCCTGCGTCAGACTGAAAACTACATTGCCGATGACTACAATTTTATCGGGCATCTGCTGCCGGATGACATCACCTTCATCACCTCACAGCAGCTCGAGGATATGTTCCCCGGCAAGACTCCGAAGGAAAGAGAATACCTCGCCGTCAGAAAATACGGTGCCGTTTTCCTTGAACAAATAGGCGGAGTCCTGCGTTCCGGTGCACCGCACGACGGTCGTTCACCGGACTACGACGACTGGACGCTCAACGGTGATCTGCTCGTTTACTATCCGCTGCTCGATATGGCTCTTGAGCTTTCAAGTATGGGCATACGCGTTGATGAAGAAGCTCTTCTCCGTCAGCTGAATCTTGCCGGCTGTCCCGAAAGAGCCGACTATCCCTTCCACAAGGCGCTGCTCGAAGGAACGCTTCCTTATACAATCGGGGGCGGAATCGGTCAGTCGAGAATGTGTATGTATTTCCTGCACAAGGCCCATATCGGCGAAGTACAGGCAAGCTGCTGGCCCGAAGAAGTCCGCAGAATCTGCGACGAAAAGGGCATTTTCCTGCTTTAATTTTTGTATAACGCCGAAAACCGACAGAAATATGCAGTCTGTCGGTTTTTGAGTATATTATTTCATACGTACGGTCAGGAGTTCAAAAGATGGATAAACTGTTATGCGGTATTGATATCGGCGGTACCAAATGCTATTGCGTACTCTTCGAAAGAAGCGGTCAGATTTTTGCACAGAGGAAAACTCCCGGTTCCACCCCCGTGGATCTCAGTTTTGAACGTGTTGCAGAGTTATACCGCGATGCCGTACTTGGGGCGTTTCTCGCAGCCGGAAACCGTGAAATTGATGCCTTTTATATATCGGTTGCAACATATGAGATTTATCAGAGCTTTATGGATAAGGTCTTCAATGAGGCGATTTCCGAAGGCTGCAGTATAAACGGTCAGGCAAAAAAGCCGAAGTTAAAGGTCGAGCCCGACGGTCTGTGCCTGATTTCGGGTGAACTCGGTCACTTTGACGGTGCCAGTATGATATGCGGAACGGGATCTTCACTTTACGTCCGTTCAGGAGAAGAATATTTTCGTGTCGGCGGATGGGGACAGTATTTCGGCAGCGTCGGAAGCGGATTTCAGCTTGCAAGTCTTTCAATCAAAGCCGCCTTCAAGGCACACGACGGCATTATCGGTCCCACGCTGCTTACGGATCTGCTTTCAAAACAGGCGGGCCGTCCTATCTGGGACAAATACGATGATCTTTATGCAGGAGGCAGGGCCTACGTTGCTTCGTATGCCAGATGTCTGTTCGAAGCCGTAAAAAACGGCGATGAGACTGCAAAGGAAATATTCCATTACTGCGCATCTGAGCTTGCCGAGCTTCCGGCTGCCGCACAGAGAAGAGCAGGCAAGCCGCTCACCATCGTAATGAACGGCGGAATTTTCTCACATTATCCGGAATACGCAGCCGAGGTTCAGCGCCTTTCCCCCTCCGATACAAAATTCATCGTTGCCGATACTCCTCCCGTTTTCGGCTGTGCCATAGAAGCCATGCATATGCTTGATTTGGATTGCCTGGCCAACAAAACCTTCAAGGAATTCTTCTCTGTGGCATTGAACTGAATACAAATATGCCGAGATGACAAAAGAACCGTC
>DCGL01000007.1:1821-27153 GCA_002314565.1 Clostridiales bacterium UBA1779 | reverse complement strand
GACAAAAGAACCGTCCCTTGTCATCGGATTTTTTTATTTCTTTTTCATGCGGAAGCGGAACGGCGTTATGCCGGTCTGGCGGCGGAAGACCCTGACGAAATAGTTTGAGTCGGGGATGCCGACGCATTCGGCGATTTCGGAAATGCTGAGATCGCTTGAGACGAGCAGGCGGCAGGCTTCGTCGATACGCTGCTTGCGGACGTATTCGTTAAGCCCCGTGCCGCAGTTTTCGGTGAACATGGAATAAAGGGAGGTTTTCGAAACCGACAGATACGAGCAGAGCTGACGGACTCCTATTTCCTCGGAAAGATGAGAGGAAATGTAGTCGGTTGCCTTGCGGAAGGCGGCGCTGTGCTTGGGGCTGACGATATCCTTCTGCCAGAGATAGCCTGTGACCATTTCCATAAGGTCGGCACAGGCTTCGATTTTCGTACGGTCCGTTTTTTTCGCCGATAAGAGCAAGGAGTTCAGCAGATTTTCATCTGCACCGTATTTTTCGGCAGCTTCACGGACCTTTTTCTGAATGTCTTCAACGTTGTCTTTTTCGATTGCCTGGCCGAAGGTCAGATAACCTATCACCTTCCCGTTATTTACAATCGGAGTTACTGCTTCGGTGAGGCCGAGGTGGCAGCAATAAATGAAAACGCGTCCGGCCTTGTCTGCCCCGGCAAAACCGTATTCGTCGCTTTGCGGGCACTTCGCACAAAGTTCGGGGAAGTTCTTGACCGCAGCGCAGAACTTTCTGTGCTTCTCAGGGTAACTGAAAAGCAGATTTCTATCCTCATCCCATAAATCAAGCTTGATATGCGTCAGGTCGTACAGATCCGAGCATATTTTTTTAAGTTCTTCTGCATCAAATTTCAGCATAAGCGCCCGGGCCTCCCGCTTTTCGGTAAAAATTCTGAATTCTTCATTATTATAAGCAAGAGAAAAGGAAAAAGCAATATTCTTCTTTTTATTTTTGACGATTTATACTATAATCCGAATATTTTTCAATTTTATCCGCAGTGAATTAAGAGTATAATTTCATCAAATACAGAGCGGGAAACTGCCCGTTCAGAAAAAGGAGATAATAAGTCATGCGTAAACTATTTGCAATCGCTCTGTGCTGTGTAATGCTGCTGTCACTCGGTACAGTGGGAGCCTCAGCTGCAGGCAAGACCGTCGCTATCACAACTTCTTCAGGCAAGACCACTGAATATTCGTCCCTGCTTATGGCAACCGAAGAACTTCAGAACGGTGACACACTCAAGCTCCTTGATGACGTCAGCGGAACAATCACAACCGACTTCTCGGGTATGACCCTTACCATTGACGGAAACGGTAAGAAGCTTACCGGAAATATCGAAATTACTGCTGCCGGCGGAAATCTGACAATCAAAAATATCACAGTTGATGCAAACCAGGCAGGCACACCCGGTATCCTTATCGGAGCAGGTAAGGCAGATGCACGCGGAACAGTTTATATTGAAAACGTCGATGTCAGAACAGACGCCTGTTCCCCCGCAAAGGACGGTATTTATATTTCCGGATACAATGACACTGTCATTGAAAAATCCAAGGTCTATGCCAGCAACTCCGGCATCAGCCACGTCAGCGGCGCCACAAACTGCAAGACCACTGTCAGAAACACAACAGTTGAAACCGTAAAGGGCTATTGCTTCTACGGAAGACTGTCCTCTGAATTCCTGCTCGAAAACTGCACCTTTACTCCTCACGGCTATGCCGGAGTCCAGATTCAGGGAGCCGGTGAAGCAACCGCTTCAACACTGACATGCAACAACTGCACGATCAATGCGGAGGGCCAGTATTGCTTTGCCATTACCGGTTACCATAAGTTCTATATCAACGGCGGTACTTACAATACAACCGGAAAGTTCACAAACGTCTATATGGGCGGAGTCAACGCTTACTGCAAGATTACCGACGGTACGTTCACAAACAACGGTCAGGCTGAAAAGCCTTATGACGTCTGCTCGGTAGCCATGTCTTCCGCAAAGGACGGCTCCAGCGTTCTCGATATCTACGGCGGAACGTTTGTTTATGATTCTGCAACAATTCCCGGAAGCGCCATCCGCGGTGCCTGCGCTTCCCAGAACCAGCCCGGAACCGTCAATATTTACGGCGGTACTTTCATCAGCAACGGTACTCTTCCCGTAATCGATGCCGTTATGCCCAATGCAATCGTAAAGATTGAAAAGGCAAAGATTGAAAACAGCGGAACGAACCCCATCGCCGCATACACCTATACGGATAATAACTCCGTTCTTGAAGTCGGTTTCAGCGGAACGAAGACCGTTCTTTACGTCGGCGAAGCTCCCGTTGTCGCAACGGAGGCCGTAACAACCGGAATTATCGTTCCCGTAGTTCCCGTAACCACAGCTGCCGAAGTTACAACAGAAGCTCCTGCCGTAACCCCCGTAACAGCGGATAATGTAATCGTTTACGTTGCCGTATTCGCTGCTGCAATCGGCGCTTCTTGCGTAGTGCTTAAGGCAAGAAAGAAAAACGACTGATTCTTTTAACCTGCGGTGCTGCTTCATATTCTGAGGCGGCACCGCTTTTTTCGAGTATACGAAAGGACAAATTCAATGATGTTCACAAAGATTATTCCTGCCGACGTAAATCCCGCAGTTTCTTCATCCGCTGAACAGAGGATTTCTCTGAGCGGAGTCTGGCAGGCGAGAATCGATCCGGAAAACATAGGCATCGCCCAGAAATGGTATGAAAAGAAGTATACGGTAATGGAGCGCGTCACCGTTCCCGGCACTATTCAGGGAAACGGACTCGGAACTGCCGACGATGAGCAACAGAAGGAGTTCGCCGTCACCTTCCGTCCGTTCAGAACCACGTACTGCGGGCCTGCCTGGTTTGCAAAAACCTTTGAAATTCCCGAAGAATTCAAGGGAAAGAGAATCTGGCTTCTTTTCGGAGGTGTAGCTCCTACCCCTGTAATCTGGGTAAACGGAGTTCAGATAGGAGAAAATCACGAACCCCTCGTTCCTTTCGGCTTTGAAATCACGGACGTCCTGGTTCCCGGTGAAAACCGTATAGCCATACGCATCGACGAAGATGACAGAACCGCAATGCTGAACTATCAGTATGACGGAAAATGGACGGGACTTTACCGTGACGTCGAGCTGCTTGCAACGGGAAGGGCATATATTGAGCATTTTTCCGCCGTTCCGAACGTAAAAAAACAGAATATTCACTTCAGATGCAGCGCAGGGGATGCCTCTGACGGCGATAAAGTGAATTTCAGGGTTTATGACAAAAACGGCGACGTCATTTCAGAAAGAAACATTTCAGTAAAAGACGGCTGCGCTGAGGGCAATCTTTCGGTCCCGGATCCACGGCTCTGGAGCCCGGATTCCCCCGAACTCTACCGCGTCGAGGCCGTTCTTTTCCACGGTCAGAAGACCTTTGACGGCAGATGCGCCAGGGTCGGTTTCGTAAGCTTTGAGTCAGCAGACAGCCATTTCAAGATCAACGGAGAGCCTTATTATTTCAGAGGCTGCGGTGATTTCGGCACCTTCCCGGAAACCGGCTGCCCCAACAATTCGCGTGAGCACTGGCGCAAGTGTCTCTCTCAGCTCCGCGCATACGGATATACTTCAGTCAGATGTCAGTCGCACGTTCCGGTATCCGAATATTTCGACGTTGCCGACGAGGTCGGACTTATCGTACAGAGTGAAATGGGAATTGCCGGACCAATCTGCGGTCAGTCAAACTTCCATACGTACAATCAGTGGCCGAAGCCGACACCGGATTTCCGCGAGCAGTTCCGCTCGCAGTGGAATCACATCGTGATGCGCGACGTCTGCCATCCCTCTGCCAATATTTACAGCATGGGAAACGAACTCGGGCAGGGCGGAAACATACGCTACCCCGACATTTCATGGCGCTGCTACCGTGAAACCAAGGAAATCAAGCCGACCGCCCTCGTTATCTGGACGGACGGTGTGTATGCCGGCAAGTACGAAAGCTTTATGCCCGACGATTTCCTCTGCGGTGACGCGGGACTTTCAAATACCGAGACGAAGGCGGTTATCTGCCATGAGTTCAGATGGTGGAGTTCATCACCCGAAGTCCGTGATATTGCCAAATACGACGGCCTTCCCGTCCGTCCCGTCGGGGAGCTCTGGGCCATAAAGGCAACGACGGACCACGGAATCAGCCACATCCTTGAAAAAATGGGAACCAATTCCCGCAAGCTTCAGTATATGGAAGCAAAGTGCAAGCTTGAAGGCCTGCGCCGCGATTTCCCGAAGCTTTCCGGCGTTTCTCACTTCAACGCAACGGATATTGCCATATCCAAGCAAGGAATACTGGACGAGTTTTACGATCAGAAGTATGCAACGGCCGAAATGTGGCAGCAGGTTAACGGCGATACGGTTATTTTGTCCTCCCTCAACTTTGATAATCGCTGCTATGCATACGAATCGCAGTTCGAATGCAAGCTGTACGTCTCGGATTTCTCACACCCCGCATTCAAAGCTCCTGAAATCAGATGGAACGTAAGCGTCGGCGGTGACGTTATTGCCGACGGGGTTATTTCGTATAATCATACTCCTTTTATTACAACTGAAGCCGGAACCGTTTCATTTACCGTTCCGAAATTCAAAAAGCCCGTCAGTGCCGAGCTGAACGCCTGCTTTGAAGAGGACGGAAGAACAGTTAAAAATTCATGGAGACTCTGGTTCTTCCCGCAGACGGCTGAAAAGGAGCTCCCCTCAAACGTCAGAATCGTAAACAGACTTGACGCACAAACGCTTGATTTCGTGGCAGGGGGAGGCAGCGTTCTTGTCGAAGCGACAGGCGAAGGCTTCGTCCGCGCGTTCAAGGAGTGCCTCGGCCTCAACAAGGGCAGATATTTCTTTACAAAACCCGCAACCTTCTTCCCCTTCGAGGAGCTGCAGGACGGCACGATAATCGAAGACCATCCGCTTTTCGGCGATTTCCCGCACGAGGATTACGCGGATATGCAGTTCTTCAACATTCTCTCTGACAGTGCTCCTCTCGACCTTGAGCCCCTCGGACTCAACGAGGCGGACCCCGTCATCAGAATGATTCACAGCTATATAGTATCAAGGTCCCTCGGCACTCTGACTGAACGTTCTTACGGGGAAAACGGAGGACGAATTCTGTTGTGCTCCGCCAACGTCGAATCGGGAAGAGTGGAGGCGCTTTATCTGAAAAAGCAGATTGTAAAATATCTGAGCCGTCCGGGAAAACCTGCCTGCGCCCGACTTACGGACGAAGCGCTTGAAAGACTTATGTCCGCATCCGCACTGCTCGACGCGGAAGAATACAAGTCTCACAAGTGATTCTGCTGAAAATAAAGAAAGGAACGGACCGAATAATGAATAAATTCCTACGAATATGCGCTGCCATGCTTGTCTTTCTTATGCTTGCTTCACTTGCTTCCTGCGGGAAAACAGATAATCCGGCAGGCTCCGAAGCAGCTGCCACCACGGCAGCTCCCGATGCCACAGAGGAAATCACAACGGTTGTAACTGAGGATAAAAGCTACGTTTACGAGCTCCCCGAGATGAATTTCAACGGTGAGACCGTCAGAATCCTTGCCGCAAACCGGGATGCCAGCGCGGATGAATTTAATTGCAAAGAAACGAACGGAGCCGCCATCAACGACGCGGTTTACAAGAGAAACTGCGACGTCGAAAGCAAACTCGGCATCGAGCTGAAAGTCAAGCTCTGTGCAAGTGCCAACGACTACGGAAGCTGCAATATCATCAAAACACAGGTGGCATCAGGCGACGAGCTGTACGATCTCGTCACGACTCCGGGCTACACTCCCGTTACCTATATCGTCGAGGGTGATTTCCACAATCTTCACGAAGTGGAAAATCTCAATCTGGACAAATCATACTGGGTACAGGGCTTTAATGAAATAATGGATAACGGTACTTCCCAGTACGTTTGTCTCGGTGCATATTCCATTTCCGCCATCAGAATGATGAATGTCATTCTGTATAACAAGGATCTGTTTACCGAGAGAAATCTCGAGGACCCGTATGAAATGGCAATGAACGGAAACTGGACCGTTGAAAACCAGCTGCTTCTGATTGCCGATACTTATTCTGACTCAAACGGTAATTCAACGGCAGACGAAGAGGACTTTTACGGCTTCGTAGCCGGTGGCTGCGTTTCCGTTGACCCTTACCTCGTAGCCTTTGATTCGCGTCTTCTGTATCTTAACGACGACGGGGAATACATACTCCATATCGACAACGAGAGACTGATAACTGCCGTTGAAAAGGTTCAGGAGCTCATATTCAACAATCCGAACTCCTATTCCGTAGGAGCAAACGGAAACACTGACAGTGCGTTTACACCGAACAAAATCAATATGTTTGCCGCCGAGCGCTGCCTGATGGCAAGCTCAACGATTTATCAGATTGAATCGGTACTGACCCCGAGCGGCTTTGACGGAGATTACGGAATCGTTCCTCAGCCGAAGCTCGACGAGAACCAGGAAGATTATTACACCTACCTTCAGGACCAGATGACCGTTATGGGAGTCGTTTCCACCGTTCCCGATGACAGACTCGCCATGATAGGTGCCGTTATGGAAACAATATCCTATGAAAGCTACAATACGGTATTCCCCGCATATTACGAGGTTTCGCTTTCATACAGATTCCTGAAAAATCAGGAGTCCAAAAAGATGCTCGATAAGATTTACGGCACGGTAGCACTTGAAGGAACCATCCTTTATTCACCTATTTTTGCCATGATTTCTTCACTTCGCGGACTTATGCGCGGGGACGCCGGAGCTCCCGCTTCCGTTCTTGCTTCTCAGGTTTCATCATGGACAGATAAGCTGAAACAGCTCAATGACAGTCTGGCTTCACTTGAATCCTGAAGCGCTTTTTGAAAGGACTTTTAATTTATGGTTGAAGCTCTGATAATTGCATTTATCATAATACTGTCAACCGTTCAGAATCTTCTGTGCAAAACGTACACGGTGTCATATTCAGGTGACAGTGTGGATGCGGCGGCAATATATGCCCTGGTTACGGGCGGAGTTACCGCTGTTGCCGCATTCGCACTGTATGGGTTCAGCTTCGGATTTTCAGGCCTTACCCTGATATTGGGACTTGTCAACGCATTCCTCGGGGCAGTTCTGGATCTTTCGCTGATAAAGATTTCGAGAACCGGACCATACTCGGTTCAGATGGTATTCATTATCAACGGGGGAATTCTGATTCCCGCAGCGGTTTCCGCCTGTTTCGGAGACGAGGTTTCGTGGATGAAATGGCTTGCAATTGCCGTGATGTTTCCCGCCGTGTATCTCATCAGCTGTAAAAAGAACGAAACCTTTACCGACCGCAGGACCTTTTTCATCTACTGTGTCCTGGCCGCTCTCGGAAACGGAGGCTTTTTGTCGATGCTCGACGTTCAGCAGAGACTGACAGGTGCGGAAGAGAAGAACGCCATGGTTGCCGTTTCGTATTTCGGAATGGCTGTGATTTCTGCGCTCTGGCTTATCTGCACGCATAAGGGTAAGCCTTTCGCTGCTTTCAGAATGTCGAAGAAGGCTCTTCTGTATCTCATTCTGAGCGGCATCGTCATTGCCGTTGCAATAAATGCCAAGGTCTATATGCTGCCGCTCGTATCAACGGCTCTGCTGTATACCTTTGACAACGCGGGCACTCTCTTGCTCAGTGTGGTGAGCTCCTGCATTCTTTTTAAAGAAAAGCTGTCGCCGAAAAACACCGTCGGCTGCTGCATCCTTATCGCCGCACTGATTTGCGTATCATTGGTTTGACAAAAATCAGCCGGGGGACGTAAGTGGTGGCGAATCAGCCGGGGGACGTAAGTGGTGGCGAAAAAATGATTCTCATTTTTTCGCCACCACTTACGTCCCCCGGCTGATTTTTGTCAGCGTATCATAAAGCATATCCGCAAAAAGGATATGCATTTCTTTTGTCGGGTGATTTATGCGGTTTGATAGCAGCATTGTCGTGTCAACGCCCGCGGCATAGAGCGCTTTCCAGCGGGAATAGCAGTCAACGACGGGTATTTTCATATCGGCAGCAAGAGCGGCGGCGCTTGAGACGTAGTCGTCCATTCTGCCGTTCAGCTGAAACCCGGCGGTTTTGGCAGCATAATTCCGGTACTGTTCGACGGTGTCGTCAGCGACGTAGGTGTTGAGCATATTTGGAGTGATGAAAATCACTTCGGCACCGGTTTCAAGGCCGCGTGTAAAGAGTTCAGAGAGAGAGGCAAGATACGTTTCCTTGCTTCCGTTGACGTCGTTGAGACCGAAGCAGATTGTCAGCAGATCCGGATGATTGCGAAGAACGTCGCGCTCAAAACGGCGGCAGGCTCCGGCGGCACTGTCACCGGAAATACCGGCGTTGACTACGTTGATCGGATATTCCGGATGAATTGCGTTGAGCTTTGCACGAAAGCGGTTCCAGTAAACCGTGTCATAATGATAAAAGCCTATGGCTTCGCAGCCGTGCGTGACACTGTCACCGAGAGCCACGTAGGTTGCGGCTCCGTTTTTGCGCAGCCCCTCTTCGCCGAGAGAAATCTTTTCGAGAAACTTCATTTTGTGAGCTCCTTTTTTGAAAAATCAACGTTAAAATTATACCACTGCGGCTTCATTGTGTCAAACATTGGTTGCGATTTTTTCGGTGCAAGCATCCCCATGCTGATTTGCGAAAAAACTTGACAAAACAGGAAAAATATAGTAAATTATCAGCAGTATGAAGCAAGGAGCTTTTGGTTATGTATGCAATTGAAACAGACAAACTTTCGAAATCATACGGAAAAGCGCGGGGAATCACAGAGGTCAGCCTGAAGGTTGATGAAGGGGATTTCTTCGGCTTTATCGGACCCAACGGAGCGGGAAAATCCACGCTGATAAGGACGATGCTGGGACTTCTGGGTCCGACGGCAGGAGAAGCAAAAATCCTCGGGATGGATATAGTAAGAGATAATATCAAAATCCTTGATAATGTCGGGTATCTTCCGAGTGAGGCAACGTTTTACGGAGGACTCAGAGTATCGGATATAATAAAGTTCTCTGCAAAGCTGCGCGGCGGGGGTTTTGACGCTGAAGCAGCCATGCTCTGCGACAGGCTGCAGCTCGACGTGACGAAAAAGGTACGCCAGCTGTCACTGGGAAACCGCAAAAAGCTCGGAATCGTCTGCGCCATGCAGCACAGGCCGAAGCTCTATATTATGGACGAGCCGACCAGCGGACTTGACCCGCTTATCCAACATGTATTTTTTGAACTCCTCAAGGAAAGAAATAAAGAAGGAGCCACCGTTTTCCTTTCTTCGCACAATCTGAACGAGGTTTCTGCGTACTGCAACAAGGCGGCAATCATCAGGGACGGCAGTCTGATAGTGTCAGACACCGTCGACAAGCTCAGCCACAGCGACGTAAAGCGCATTTTCATCAAAGGCCTGCACTCGGGAAAGCCGGAGGCCATCCCCGAAATCCGCAATTTGCATACAGAGAACGGAAATCTTGGATTTCTGTATGAAGGCGATATGCATAAGCTGACCGAAATGCTCTCTGCGATGGATTTTGACGATTTTACGGTTACAAATCCCGAACTTGAAGAAATTTTTATGCATTTTTATGAGAAGGAGGACAAATGATATGCCGATCTTTTTCAATGAAATGAAGCGCGGAAAGCTCGCGCTCATAATCTGGTCAGCGGGAATGGCTGCAATGATGGCGATAACTGTCCTCATTTTCCCGCTCATCGAGCCGATGATGTCTTCGCTCGGCGAGGCGTATATGGATTTCGGTTTCGATATGTCCTCGATTGAAATGGACTTTATGTCATATATCGCTTCAGAATTTGCGGAGCTTATGACTTTGTGCGGGGCAATTTATGCCGGAATCATTGCAAGCTCGGCATTGTCAGGTGAGGAGAGAGGCCGCACTGCGGAATTTCTTCTGAGCCACCCGGTTTCAAGAACGAGGGTGGCTGCCGAAAAAATGTTTTACGTCTTCAACTGCCTGTTTATCTTTTCTCTGTCGTCGCTCGTACTCACATATGCATCGGTTCTCGTAATCGGTGAGGAAATAGAATTCGTAAAGATGCTGCTTCTGTTCGCTTCGTGTTTTGCAATTCAGCTCGAAGTCGCGGGTATCTGCTTTCTCTTTTCAGCAACGGTAAGAGCAAACGGCATTGGCTTTGCAATCGGATTTTCCCTTCTGATGTACGTGCTTCAGCTGGTTTCGACGATGGGAGAAAAGCTGAAGTTTCTGAATTATTTCACCCCTTATTCGATGTGCAGCACTGCGGAAATAATCGAAAACGGCCGCCTTGACTGGAAATACTGTATAGTCTGGCCGGTGATTGCAATTGCGTCGGTAATTTTTGCAGTCCTGTACTATAAAAAGAAGGATATTTATTGTTGAAAAAACACCGGCAGCGGACCTGAACCGCTGCCGGTGTTTTTTCGAAGTGAAACAATTATTGATACTGTCGGTCTTTTTCTCGGATGACAAGGGAAGTTGCTTTTGTCATCTGTTATTTATCTTCTACCTCGTATGCCTTGATGCCCTGCATACGGGACAATTCTTTGAAGCCGTCTACGCCTCCACGCTGAATGGCGCCGAAAATGCGGTAGCGAAGGCCCTTGTGCTCGCGGTCGAGCTCGGAGAGCAGCTTTTTCATCTCTTCGCGCTCGGTGTTTCCGTCTGCCGGGCATTTTACGGAGACGACGGGAAGATTTTCGCGGGCGGCAAAGTAGCGGATATCCTTTTCGGGCATATAGACCAGCGGACGGATGACCGTGATATCGGTGCGTGAAAGATAGGTCACGGGACTGAAGGTGCCGATACGGCCCTCGAAGAAGAGGTTGAGCATAAAGGTCTCGACGACGTCGTCAAAGTGATGGCCGAGGGCGACCTTGTTGCAGCCGAACTCCTTTGCGGCGGTGTGCAGGGCACCGCGGCGCATCTTTGCGCAGAGGGAGCAGGGATTGGGCTCCTTCCTTATATTGAAAATTATTTCGGAGATGTCGGTTTTGACGATTCTGTACTCGACGCCGAGATTTTCGCAGTATTTGCTGACCTCGGAATAATCCATCCCCTCAAGTCCCATATCTATGGTCAGAGCCTTGAGCGTGAAGGGATGCGGGTAGAAGCGGCGCAGTCCGGAGAGGGCGCAAAGCAGGGCAAGCGAATCCTTTCCCCCCGAAATCCCGACGGCGATTACGTCGCCGTCCTGTATCATATTGTAATCGTCAGATGCACGGCGCGTGTAGCTGAGCAGTCTTTTCATATCACTCATTTGCTTGCGGATATTTCCGCCCTTTTGTTGGATTTTTCTGTCATTGAGACCCAAGGAACTACCCCTGTCTCACAGGAAATCAGAATCTGCAGTCCCGATAAATTTCGGCCATGCGCTCCGTCATTTCGCGGGGCGCGGTTTTGTTTTTATAGAAGAGAAGAGGAGGACAAAAATCAAGCCCGGGTGCGGCGCCGAGAACAGCCTCGCATAGAAAGAGGGAGGGCTTTGAGCCGGCGTCCGGATAAACGAGCACGGCGCGCTTGGGTTCGAGGCGGTTCTTGCGCAGAGCGCAGAAAAGGTCCGTCATACGTTCGGGCCTGAAAACGACGTAGAAGCTGCCGCGATGGTTGAGAAGGCGGGCTGCCGCGGCGCAGAAATCTTCGATGCCGCCGTTGTTTTCGTGCCTTGCGTCGTCAGCTGTTTTGTCGCAGTTTTTCAGTCCTTCGTGTGCGATGTACGGAGGATTTGAAATGACGCAGTCAAACCTTCTGCCGATATCCTCATCCGTGTATTTTACCGTGCGTATATCACGTTCAATGACGCTTACGCGTCCGTCAAGGCCGTTGACTCCTGCACCGCGGCGCGTGCGGTCCGCAGCGTCGGGATTCAGCTCAATGGACACAAGCGTGTCGCACTTATTGTGGGTTGCCACGAGAAAAGAGATTACCCCGCAGCCGGAGCCGAGCTCGCAGGCGCGTCTGTGACGGCGCACAAAGGCCGAGAGCAGATATGCGTCTGTTCCCCATGCGAGTCCGTGTCCGTTGTCTATCACGCGTACAAGGTCTCCGACGGGGACAAGACGCTCGCCATCGAGCAGAAATTCTGCGGATGTGACAGATTCCTGAGCTTTGGGCGCTCCGGTTTCATCTGGCGCGTCGCCGACGGTTGATACATATTCGTTTGAAACGGCATAATTCAAGTCGGTTCGGTTGCCGGTGCTGAGAGCTTCTCTTCCTGATACATATTCCGGTGAATCGCAATTTCCGGCTTCCGAAGCGGAAAAGCGTTCGTTTTTATCATCAATCATTTTGTTCAATAAAAAAACGGGGCTGCCTTCCGGGGCTCCCCGATACACCGGAAAATCCGGTACAATTGGCTGAAGGACGGATGTTTTCCGCCCTTCAACCGAACAAGCCGTCAGAATGCGACTTGAACTTATTCTTCAGGCTTCGGAGCCTCAATGGGGCAGACACCGGCGCAGGTTCCGCAATCAATGCACTTTTCGGGATCGATTTCGTACTTGCCGTCACCCTCTGAGATAGCACCGACGGGGCACTCATCAGCACAGGTTCCGCAGGAAATGCAGTCTTCTGTAATTTTGTAAGCCATAATATAAAAATCCTTTCGTGAATTTACCCTTCGGATTGATTTCAACCCATCGGGCTCTTATATTGTATCACATTTTATAAGTTTTGCAATAGGTTTTATATAAAAATATGTAAGATTTTTTCATTGACTTTATGCGAAGAATTATTGCGGCGAATGACTAAGCAAATGTGCCTGAATTACTGTGAGAATTAAATCTTAATTTTCTTCATTCTTATCGTCGTCGCCGTCATCGTTCTTCTCAGCGGCTCTGACTATTACCCTGATGTCGGCAAGAGCAAAGGCTTTCGGGGCTGCATCGGCTTTTTCGTCGAGCTTGACCTTGACTGTATATCCCACGGGACGGACGTCCGTAACCTTTCCGCGTCCTTCGGGAGTATCGACGATTGAATCTACGGTGGGCATAAGAGCCAGCTCGCGCTCATAGGTGCTTTCCTCATAGCGCAGGCAGCACATAAGTCTTCCGCAGTTTCCGGAAATCTTGGCGGAGTTCAAAGCGAGCCCCTGCTTTTTGGCCATTTTGATTGAAACCTGTGCATAGTTCGGCAGGAAGCCGGAGCAGCACAGCTTGCGTCCGCAGACACCGAGTCCGCCGAGCATACGGGCTTCGTCGCGGGTTCCTATCTGGCGCAGTTCAATTCTCGTGTGGAAGGTCGTGGCAAGGTCCTTTACAAGCTCACGGAAGTCAACTCTCTGAGCGGCGGTGAAGTAGAAAATGAGCTTTGCGTTGTCGAAGGTGTACTGGGAGCCCGTAAGCTTCATATCGAGCTTGTGATCGAGAACCTTTTGACGGCAGACAGCAAGAGCTTCGGCTTCGCGCTTTTCGTTCTGCTCCTGATGAAGCAGATCCTCTTTGACTGCCTGACGGATAACGGGCTTGAGCGGCTGGACGATGTCCTCTTCGGCAACCTTGCGGTTTGCTATGGCGACTTCGCCGAGCTCCTGACCGCGGGCGGTTTCGACAATGGCATAGCTGCCTTTCTCAAATCGAATTCCCGCCGGGTCAAAATAGTAAACCTTTCCGGCCCCGGGGAAGTGAATTCCCACGATTTCAACCCCGTCTTCACGTTCACGAATGGGCTCCGGCTCATTGAAAACGGCATCCAGAGTGGGATCGGGCGGCATGGAATCAATTATTGCTTCATCGTCTTGAGAAATGCCGAGATAGTTTTCTTCCTTCTGAACAGGAGTAAAAATTCTGTCGGTTGAGAGGGAATCCGGAAGCTTTTCTTCGGCAGGAGCCGCATTTTCATCGCGGCGGCCGTCACGGCGGTCGCGTTTGTCCCTGAAATTGCGGTCACGGCGGCTCTGATTTCCGCCGGCGGAGTTGTCGCGGTTGTCGCGGTTGTCGCGGTTTCCGTCGCGGCGGTTATCACGGTTTGAATTGCGGTCAGCGTCGCGGCTGTTTCCGCGTTCTGTGTCGCGACCTGAATTGGCATTGCCGCGGTTGTTTTCATTGCGCGAAGCGTCGCGCGAGCTGTTGTCGCGGCGGTCTTCAGGCTTGCTTCCGTTCTGACGGTTTCTGTTATCGTCGCGCGGTCCTTTGTTCTGACGAGGGTCACGTCCCTGACGCTGATTCTGACCACCCTGACCGCCCTGACCGCCCTGACCGCCCTGACGGTTCTGACGGACGTCATTGTTCTGAGCTTCCTGACGTTCGTTAGCCGTTGAGGCAGTATCGGCCAAATTTACAGAGGCATCTTCCCTCGCTTCCGCAAGAGCTTCGTTTACGTCGATGGCTTCGGCGTTGCGCTCCCCGCGTATTTTATTGCTTCCCTGATTGCCGTGACGGGTTTTTCCGTGGTAGTTACCGTGGTGATTTCCGTGACGGTTGCCTCCGTTTCGGCGGCCTTCATCAGAGGACTTGTTCGTATTCTGCATATTCCGGTTTTCTTTGGTGTTTTCGGGCATAACTGTATCCATATCTTTCTGCGGTTAATAAATTGTTTTAATAATATTAGCATAAATCATATTATTTTGGCGTCGGCAAGCATATTCATAAGAGTCAGACGGACGTTCATACTGCGGTCAATTGCTTCTCTTGCATTGTTTACCGCATCAGACAGCGCGATTATCCGCTTAATCGGGAAGGCGTCGCTCTGTTCTGCCGCCTGCGCGCGGTCCGTAAAGAACAGAAGTTCGCAATCCTCGCTTTTTTTGAGCAGAATCAGGTCGCGGAGTGCATTCGAAAAGTCAGAGAGCAGGGCCTGTGCCGTGTCTCTCTGACCGTTGCAGTAAGACACGAGCTCGCACATAACCTCCGCCGAACGGCGTCTGTCCTGGCACAGAGCGATGATTTTTCGGATTTCTTCGCGGCGTTCCGAGATTTTGACTCCTTCTTCCGAAGAAAGCAATTGGACTGCTCTTCCGGGGCTGCCTCCTGAAGCAAGAAGTGCGGCTTCGAACAGAGTCGGGTCCTGTCTTTGCTTCATTGCGGCACCGGGGAAAATTCTCAGTACCGTATCGCGGTTTTCTTCGTATCTGAGCGGTTCGAGCCGCAGAGTCTGCGCGCGGCTTCTCACCGTTTCAAGCAGCGATCCGCTGTTTTCGCAGAGAAGAAACATCACCCCGTATGCGGGAGGCTCTTCGAGCGTAAGCAGAAATGCGTTCTGGGCCTGAACGGTCATTTTGTCGGCATTTTCAACTATGTAGAATTTGTAATCGAGTTCGCTCGGATAAATGTGGATGTCACGGCGCAGGTCTCTTATCTGATCAACCCCGACACCGGCTTTGTCGCCTTCGGGGGATATTATGCTGAGGTCCGGTGAAAGACCTCCGAAAAGCTTGCGGCAGGCAAGGCATTTTCCGCAGGGAAGAGGCGACGCTGCGCTGCGTCTGTTTTCGCATATCAGAGACGCGGCAATGCTGCGCGCCAGAGTATGGCGGCCCGAGCCCTGTGCGCCCTCGATTATGTATGCGTGGCTGACTTCGGGCGGTTCTGCGGTAACCGGCTTTTCAAGCTTTCGCTTGAGCGGAAGGTTTGCCGCAAGCCCCGGAAACAGTTCTCTTACGGAATCCATAGCTTCTCCATTACAGTATTACGGTGAATTATAAAAATAATCAGTATATTATATCATAATCAGAGAATAATTGCAAAAAATATTTTTGCTGACTCAGGGCGGACCAGGGGACGTTTCTGGTGGTTCAAATTTAACCGGGGGACAGATGTGATTCACGGTATCCGTATTTTTTTGGGCCGGCGGCATTCTTTTTGGAAGAAATGCCTGCCGAAGAATGCCGGAAACGAATGCGCAGCGGTTGGCGGCATTCTTTTGAGGCAAAATATGTGTTCACGAATGCCGTTTGGAGAGAATGTCTGCGCTGCGGCATTCTTTTTCGATGGTTTTGTCTTCGGCGAATGCCGTTTTACTGCTGATTGCTTCGTGCGGCATTCGTACGGTAAAGAAATGCGTGAAAAGAATGCAGACGCAAAGGGGAAGACGAAAAGCGGCATTCGTAGAATAAAGAACTGTCCTATAAGAATGCCGGCCGGAATAAGCGATGCAATAAAAACGACCGCAAGAAGGCGAACAAAAAGAGGCTCTTTGCTTGACTTCTCAGGTGCAGAAGGCAAGAAGAGAGCCTCGTCCATCACGGCAGAGCCGTGCCACCTTCTCCTATGGAGAAGGCAGGTTTTAACAGTACAGTATACAAGTTTAATGAATCTTCCCGCAGTGCGGGCAGATTGCCGAACCGTCGGCGGTCATCGCCGTGATATTGCGGAAACGGTAAAGAATTGATGCGGAAGCGGTAAGGTCGCGGTCATGGGCTGAGGGGGAATACGACCTGACGGTCGATGAAAAATAGGGCTTGTGTGTGTCGAAGCAGTTCTTTTCGCTGATTACGGTGCTGCAGTTTTCGCAGAAAAATGCCCCGTCGCGGCTGACAAACATATTCGAATGACAGAAGGGACAAGCTGATAATTTACCGTCTGAAGCATATACGAAAGCTCTGAAAACGGCCTGCTGTAAGCGTCTGAAGGAATCAAGACTCTCAATACCTACGTAAATTCCGTCGTTATCGTCAGAACGAACCGGATACAGACAGTGAACTTCGTCTGCAGACGGAAAGTGCTTTTTGCCGCTTTCACTGCTTGAACCGTAAGGATAGAGTATTATCCTGTATTTCTTTGAAGCTTCAAAATCCAGTACGAAAGCAAAATACGAATCGTTCTTCACAGTTTTCAGCTGCAGTCTGACATCATCCAATGAGAATGAAAGAGAAGGAGAAAAAATATAGCATGAAGCGGCATCATCTGCAGCAAATCCCCAGTTTTTCAGTGAAAACAGCAGGAGAACCGCACAGAAGCGGCGGTAAACCTCATAAAAATCACGAAGTTCAGCGGCGGATTTGCCGGCAAACTTTACGTCCCTGATTCCCAGACCGTGCAGAATGTACGGCAGCACACGGTAGTCCTTATGCATTGACAGAATATTGGTCATATGTATTTCGGACCCGTAAAATTTGCCGCTGTTGAGTCTGTATGCTCTGTAATGAAGTCTTGAACGGAACTGTTTGCGCAGATTTTTGATTTTTATAAGATCCGTTTCGGCGCGTTCATATGCGATATTGAACCCCTGCTCTTATCCTGCATGCAGCATTGCCAGAGCCAGAAAGTAATTTTTGTGATTAAGTCTGTCCAGAAGATTTACGTTCAAGCAGCTTCCGCAGAAAACCATAGCGGAAATGCTGTCATAGCTTTTGTCGAGGAAAGCGAGAATCCGGTCAATCACAAAGGCAAAAACGCGGTTTTCATATATCGAATAATCATCTTCGGTAAGCTTTGACAAAAGCTTCATCGGGCGCAGCGAAGCTGCGTCGGCGCCGTCCCAGATTTCCGAATGAACGGATGCGTGTCTGAGCGAGTCGAGACCGGTTTTGCGTACTGCCTCAATCGGCACGATTTCTTCGGTTTCACGAAGATGAATCAGCGGCTTTTCAAAAATCCTGATTATCGCGGGAAGGCATCTTCCGATAAGGCGGAGTTTTGCTTCCAGAGCGTCAAAATCAAAGTCAGACGCCGAGGAAAACAGGCAGAAGTTTCCCGAAATCAAGGAATCGAAACGCGAAAAATCCATCTTACCGTCGAAGCTTGCTCTTTCCCTGAAGGGTTTGTACGAATCGGCTGCCGCACTTATCCGAAGTTTAAGTTCTTCCTCATTCATAGAAAGAATCTCCACCGAGCTTTCCGACAAAGGATGCACAGCTGTACAGTCTCAGCTTTTCGAAGCCGCGGATAAGCGCATCCTTGTCACGGATGTTTTTGAATTCAAGCTTTCTGACAAGCTTTGAGAAAATAATCTTTTCCATAGCTTCGTCAATTCTCGAATATTTGTCCTCAAAGCAGCTGCAATATATCCTGACGAAGCTGTCCATCTGGCGCATAACACGGTTTCCAAAGGAAATGTTATAAGGCTGAAGTATCTTCTCAACTTCGAACAGCTTCTGATATTTCTCAATATCGAATTCGAAATTTTCAAGTGCTTCATTGAGAATTCTGCGCAGTTCGGCAGTGCTGACGTATCTTGCCGGCACCTTTTCCGGACCGAACTCCGCCTTGGGAGCTCTCTTTGTAAAATCAATCGTGTTTGCTCTGTCGTATACCTTGTCGCTGATTTCAAACGTGGATTCGTCGCGGTTTGCAGTGCCGATAAACCATACGTTTGCCGGGATCTTCAGAGTATTGTCGCGGGAAAGAGCCGCATACGAATTGTTTATACCGTTTTTCGTTCTGAAAATTCTGTGCTCAAGCAGGCGGATTTCGCGCTTGTCCTCGTCGTTTTCCATCAGAGACAGGAAATCCGAGAAATAATACTCGATTCTTGACAGATTCATTTCATCAAGAACGATAAGGTAAGGCGTATTTTTGTCAAGGGCGGCCAGATACAGCCCTCTCGTGAATTTTTTGGGAGTATACACGCGGCTGAATTCGTTGTAATAACCGAGCAGTTCGTTTTTGTCCTTCCAGGAGGACTCCACTTCGATGATTTCGCAGCCTCCCATTACGGCTTCCGCGAAAATTTTCGGCAGACTGGTCTTTCCTGTGCCGCTGAGTCCCTGCAGAATCGAAAGTCTTGACATGCCGAGACCTGCAAGGAAAACCGCGATTTCTTCTTTTGAATAAGAGAGATGGTTGCGGCTGGCAGCGGCATATCGGACGACGAATTCGGAAAGTGAAGAGAGGGTAAGGCCGGTGAAGCTTGCAGCGGCATTTTGGGACTCCTTTTCGCGCAAAGCGTCACGGCAGGCATCCAGCTCGGTAAACGCCGGACAGTTATCAAAATCTTCGGGAACATCGGCATCCGGGCTGTAATTGGGCTTCGTTTCGGAAGAAAGGAGTTCATTGATGATGTCATCGGATTTGTCTTCGGCTTTGTCCTCTTCAGCTGTTTTATCGGCACCGAGTGCTTCTTCGGGAATATCCTGTTCATATGAATTTTCGGCAGGTCCTTCGTTTTGCACGTCGGAGGGCTCTGCAACGGCAGGATTCCGAAGGGGAACGATTTCACAACAGCGTCCGAGCTTTGTAAAAGGCTTTATTATTAAAAGCGCAATAACAAATGCAGCGCATACGGGAATCGCATAAAAAGCTCCTCCGGTTACCGTAATCAGATATTGTTCGGGAAGAGTATCACCGACAATTGTTTCGTACAGTTCAATGAAAAGATCGACGTTGTTTTTTACTGCAATCTGATAATATTTACTGAATAGACCGAGGGCAAATACGGTTAAGAATGAAAGCGCAACGGAAACGGTACTCAGCGTTTTTGAGCTTGCAGATCCCGAGCAGATTCCGACAATTGCCATTAGCATAAGTATCGTCACAGCAACGAGGGCTGCAAAAACGGTAAAGCAAAGTACCTGCATTGATGCTGACAGAGTGCCCGGGTTTGAAAGCAGATTCAGGCCGTTTATTGAAATCTCTGAAGAAAATCCGAGGGCAGAAAAGCTTATCTGAGCTATATCAGTCAGGCATGCAGCCACGGCAAATCCTGCAAAAAGAAGGACGAATATAATGCTGAATACCGACGGCCAGAGTCTTCCGCTGCTCTTTATCTGTTCTTTACCCACGCTGCCGGTAATAATACAGGAGTGAACTACCGTCAATATTGCTTCAAAATAAAACAGAGGCATTGACCCTGCTTCGACGTTCAGACCGTAGCGTGAGTCAATAAACGCAAGGATAAGCCCCGTAAGACCCAGGGCAAGGGCAGTAAATGTGTTGAAGTATACCGAGAATCTTGACTTTCCGGCATAGGATACGTCTTTGGATACAAAGCTTCTTATTGCGGAAAGAAAAGCACACACAGAACAAAAAGCAGGAAATAAGCGCAGAAACAGACGAATATCAGGGTGTTTCCGCTTTCGAGAGAACTCACAAGCGTGGCTTCAAAATTGTGATCTTCATAAAAATACGTACATAACGGGGATGTAAATCCGAGAAGCAGAGCAATAAGGCTTAAGATATTCAGAATCAGCCCGACAAAGGATAATATTCTGTCGGTGCGATTCTTTGGGGTGAAATGTTCAGTCGTATTATTTGTCATGATACGTACGGTGAAACGTCGGCATCGGAAATCCTGTGACCGTTTCACAAAATCCTTTCGCTTTTTTCGGTTTTCGGCAGTTTTTTGAAGATAATCCGGCTTTACAAAAAGCCGGATTACTGTATGGTGACGTAAAGCTTTGTCTGAATTCCGGAACAAATGAGAGCCGTATTTCCGGAGCCTGAAAATCAGTTTCCGAAGAAGGAATTGAGAATTTCTTTTGCTTTGTCGGCGTATTCCTTAATGGCAGAACTGTCAATTTCGGCAGCCTGCTCTCTGATGTATTTCACCCATGACTCAATGTCATCTTTGTGTTCGTTTACGATATCTTTGATTTCTGCGGGAATTTCGGCTTCAATCCCTTTTCCCCGCTGTTCAAAGTATTCGGAAAGAGTCTTGGCCTGACTCCACCAGTCTTCACTCGGATTGTCACCCGAATAATTTTCGGAAATCAGATAATTCCCGAAATCCCGCCAGTAGCCGTAGCTGCCGTCAAGATGCTTGATCCCTTCTTCTGCAGCGCCTTTTGCCATTTCCCAGTATTCTGACTGCTTCCACTCGTTCCAGAAGGCGGAAAGTCTGCACAGTGCCTCGTCAGAAAGCTCTTCGCCGCGCTTCAGCATATCGGCATATTCGCCGAATTCTCTTTCATATTCATACCATTCCTGCCAGTACTTAACGCTGCCTTCGTACCAGTCTGACGTGATTTTCTGCATTTCATTCCAACCGCGGAAAGCAGTTGATGAAATATATTCAACGGCCGAGGGAATGTCAATCGAGGGCATTTCGGTGCATCCTGCAAAAGCATCTTCGCATATTTCTTTTACAGTATCGGGAAATTCGACGCTGTTCAGATTTTTCATATCCGCAAAGGCCGCACTTCCGATTCTCGTTATGCCGGAGCTAATAACCACCTGTTTTACGGCGTCCTTTTTAACCGGCAGCTCCTCAACCGTTCCTGAACCGCTCAACGTGAGTTTTCCGGAGCTGCTGAGCGCCCAGGCAATTTCGCCGTCTGCCGTTTCGACCTTTCCGGTGTTCATATACGCAACTCCGGTGCCGGAGCAGGATACCAGTAATGCAGACAGGATAATCAATATGATGGCACAGATAATTCTCTTCATTTTCGTGCTCCTTTTTAACTAAGATTTATATAGATATTGTATCATAAAATCCGGCATAGTTCAATTGCAATATGTGAAAGAATGCATATTATTTCCATAGATAATTTTCAGTTTTTTTTCAAATTATGCTCAATCACTTGACACAACATAAAAATAGAATATAATATATAAGATTATGCTTTGAATAAACGGCAGCAGGCAGTGAAAATTTCAACCTTCGAGAATTCCTGCCGTTTTCAACGTGTTTTTGTTTATTATAAAAATCAGGAGCTTCCCGAGCTCCGCATACTACGGAGGACAAGACTTTGATTGAAGTCAAAAATCTGACAAAGAAATACGGGAATCATGTCGCGGTGGACAACCTGTCTTTCACCATTGAAACGGGAAAGATTTACGGTCTGCTCGGCCCGAACGGAGCCGGCAAATCCACGACCATGAATATCGTAACGGGCTGCCTTGCGGCCACTTCCGGCACTGTCCTAGTTGACGGACACGACATTTTTGAGGAACCCATCGAGGCGAAGAAGCACATCGGCTACCTGCCCGAGCTGCCTCCTCTTTACACGGAAATGACACCCTACGAGTATCTGCAATTCGTTTCCGAGGCAAAAGGAGTGCCCTATGAAGAGGCAGTCAAGGAAATCAAGAACGTAATGGAGCTGACAGGCCTTACAGAGCGCCGAGACCGTCTTATCAAGAACCTTTCAAAGGGCTTCAGACAGCGTGTCGGTATTGCCCAGGCAATGATCGGAAATCCGGATATCATCATTCTCGACGAGCCGACCGTAGGTCTTGACCCGAAGCAGATTATCGAAATCCGCGAGCTCATCAAAGCGCTCGGAGAAAAGAAGACCGTTATCATTTCAAGCCACATCCTTGCCGAAATCAGCGCGGTCTGCGACCACGTTATCATTATTTCGAAGGGACATCTGGTTGCCGACGACTCACTGGAAAGCCTTGAAAAGAAGGCGAGCCGCAACAACGGACTTACCGTCCGCGTCAAGGCCGGCATTTCCGCTGCTGAGGCCGTATTCAAAAAGATTCAGGGCGTCGAATACCGTGATATCGAAGAAAACAACGGTGTAACGACAGCCATCGTCACAGCTGCCGAAGGCTTTGAAGGCACTGTCAGTGACGCAGTATTCTTCGCTTTTGCTGAGGCAAAGCTGCCCATCTGCGAGATGTTCTACCGCGAGAGCTCACTTGAGAGCATCTTCCTTGCCATCACCGACAATCCCGATTTCATTCCGGATGCCGTTGCGTCTAAAGCCGGCAACGCGGAGCAGAGCGACGACGCTGCCGAAGATGAGGCCGAAGATGAAGAAAATAAGACGGAAGAAGCCTCAAAGGCAGAAGAAATTGCCAAAGAGGATGACGACTACGTTCCGCTGTTTTCTTCAAATGACGATGAGGAGGACAAAAAGTAATGGGTGCCATATTCAAGAGAGAATTCCGCTCCTATTTCACAAATATGACAGGTTATATCATCATTGGAGTTATGTTTGTCTTCTGCGGAATCTTTTCCACTTTTATCAACCTCTTACAGGGCTACGCTTCGTTTGAGTACATTCTGAACAATCAGATGCTCATTCTCATCGTAGTTATCCCGATTCTTGCCATGCGTTCGCTTGCAGAGGACAGACGAACGAAGACCGACCAGCTTCTGTATTCGCTGCCTATGAGCACGGCTTCCGTCGTTGTCGGAAAATATCTTGCAATGCTGGCAGTATATTTCCTTTCCGTTCTCGGAATGGCAGTAGTACCCGTTATTCTTTCCGGTTTCGGTGACGTTTCATTCACAGCTGCTTATTCATCGCTCTTCGGATTTTTCCTTCTCGGGGCCGCCCTGCTTGCAATCTGCATGTTTTTCTCGTCTATGACCGAAAGCCAGATTGTCGCAGCCGTCCTCGGTGTCGGCGGAGCCTTCGTCCTTTACCTGCTCGGCTCAATTGCTTCGATTATCCCCGATACCGCAGCTGCTTCCTTTGCCTGCTTCGTTATCGTTGCACTCATCATAGCAATATCGCTTTACGTTGTAACGAAAAATTACATCGTTGCCGTTTCAGCTCTTATTATCTGCCTGATTCCCCTGGTTCTGCTGCTTGTGCTGGCGTCAGACACGCTTGCCGGACTTTTCCCGGACGTTATCAAGTATCTTGCTATATTTGACAGATTTGAAAAGTTCACAGGCGGTATTTTCGACCTGACAGCCGTAATTTACTACCTGTCGGTCATCGCTTTCTTTGTCTTCGTTTCGGTCCAGACAATGGAAAAGAGACGCTGGAGCTGAGTGGGAGGTACAGAATCATGAAGAAAAACATCAACGCGCTTCCTGCCTTCGGTAAGGCCGGAAAAATGGGTACTTATACCCTGATAATCACGGTAATCGTACTTGCCGCTCTTATCGTAATCAATCTCATCGCTGCGGCAATCCCCTCAAAATATACCGCAATTGACACCTCCTCGAACAAGATGTACTCCCTCTCCGAGACAAGCCGCGACTTCGTTTCGGAAATTACGGAAGACGTCACTCTGTACTATATATGCCAGAGCGGTTCCGAGGATTCAAAGATGCGCACCTTCCTTGAAAGATATGAAGATCTTTCAAAGCACATCAAAATTAAGGTCGTCGATCCTCTCGAGGATTCCTCCTTCCTCTCAAAATACAATGCGGACAGCATTTCGAACTACAGCGTAATCGCCGTCAGCGAAAAGCGTTACAAATCCGTTGACTACGGCGATATGTACTATTTCTACAGTGCAAATTCCGGTAAAATCGGCTACAGCGAGTATCAGTATTACGCTCAGTATTACGGCGATTATATGTCATACTATTTCGGTGAAGTTACCGAGTATTTTGACGGAGACAACCAGATCACCGGTGCTCTCGAGTACGTAACCGCCGCAAAGGTTCCCATGGTTTACCTTCTTGAAGGTCATAATGAAGAGGAGCTCACAGATACCGTGACTGCAAACCTCTTCACCTACAGCGGAATTCAGTACGATACGATCAATATCGCCCTTGACGACGATTCGATTCCCGCAGATGCCGACGTTATTATCATCAATAACCCCGGCAACGACTTTTCTGCAGGCGAAGCCGAAAAGCTTACGGCCTTTATTAAAGACGGAGGCAACGTAATTCTCATCACAGCCGTCGGCTGCGACAGCTATACCAATCTCAACGCCTTCACAAAGACCTTCGGTCTTGCCGCTAAGTCCGGAACAGTGTCCGAGGGAGACTCCTCGATGTACTATTCGAGAGCTCCTCAGTACATTTTCGCGGATATCAATTCAGAGCATGACGCTACGAGCGGATACGTTTCGTACTCCTCATCCTCGTCAAGAATGTCGGTTCTCGTGCCTTATGCACACGGAATTGAGCTTGTCGGAGCCAACGGAGTCACGACCACGGCTCTTATGACCACCAGTTCAAAGGCATATACCACGGATTCCGATGAAAAATCACAGTACAATCTCGCCGCTGCGGCTGAAGCCGGAGACGGAAAGCTTGTATGGATCGGTTCTTCACAGCTGCTCGCAGACAATTTCGTAAACGGAACCAACGGCGGCAACTTCTACCTCTTCTTCTATATGTTTAACTGGATGCAGGGCAGCTTCACTTCCTCTCTCCCTGAGATTGCCGGAGTTGAACTGTCAGAGGCTGTGCTCACCGTTTCCGAAACTCAGGCCAACTTCTGGGGCGTAATCCTCATCTTTATCATTCCTGCTGCCGTAATCGGAGGCGGACTCATATACTTCATTTACAGACGCAGAAAGTAATACCCGGAAATTATTATGAAAAGAGCAAAAAAACTTATTATATTCACGGCGATTCTGGCTGTGCTGATAATCGTTTACTTCGTTGTCACTGCGGTTGTGAAGAATGCCGAAGAAGACACGGGTGACGAAACGGCAGCCGAAACCTACACACTGGCCGAGGTCGATGCAAGCAAGCTCGTCGGGGTTAAGATTACGAAGACCGTCACGGTTGAGGCTGAAGATTCAGGTTCTGAGGAAACTTCGGATTCCGGCACCGACGAG
>DCGL01000007.1:394-1806 GCA_002314565.1 Clostridiales bacterium UBA1779 | reverse complement strand
CATCTTTACACTCAGTGAAGATGCCACGAAGTGGCTCTGGAGCGAAGATGAGAACGTTCCGCTCGACAATTCTGCCTTCGCTTCAATGGTCACGTATCTGTCCGGGGCAACTTCTTCAGTTAAGTACGAGAACGTTTCCGACGAAAAGCTCGGTGAGTACGGTCTTTTGAATCCCGATGTTATGGCGGAATTCGAGTTTGAAGACGGGAGCACGACGACGTTCAGAATCGGAAAGTACAATTCCTTCAGCGGCACCTATTACTGCACGCAGGGAAATGACACGAAGACGGTTTATATGGTGAGCGAGTCGGCTGCTTCCAGCCTGGATGTCTCGGTAGAAGATATGATACTTTGGGATGAAACCCCGGAAGTCACGGAAGCAAAAATTACGACTTTAAAGCTTGAAAAAGACGGAAAGAAATACGTTTACACGTATTATCCGACCGGCAAGGAAGGCATTGATGCCGTTGACGCAAAGCTTTATCTCTCGGTCGACGGCGGAGAAGAGATTCCGATTACGTCCGAGCTTGAGACTGAGCTTATCAACGCCATCACCGACATTTCATTCAGGACTCTCGTTCACTACACGGGTGAGGTACCTGACGAATACGGCTTTGCAAGTCCCGTCACCCTTACTCTTGATTACGGCGTCGTAACGGAAGTAACAGATTCCGATTCGAGTGTAAGCTCTGAAATCATCACACCGACAACCTACGTATTGACCCTCGGAGCGATGGACGATGACGGCTACTACTACGTAAAAACCGCTGATTCACAGCTGATTTACACTCTCTACTATTCAGACGTTTTCGAATCGGCCATGCCCGAAAATCCCGAAGACGTAAGATACGTTGCAGAAGTCGAAATCGAAACTGCTGCGGCGGAATAATTTACCGCAAAACCGCCGGACTGCGCACGCAGCCCGGCGGTTTTATCTTACGGATGACAAAAGAACCGTCCCTTGTCATCTTGCAAATTAATTGGATATTGTGGTATAATATGATATACTAATTGAAACGGAGCACGAAAATGGGACTGTTTGACAAGATTTTCAGAAAGAAAAACGATCCTGAGAGCAAGGAGTTCAGAAGAGCAATGGCGGTGCGCATTGCTAAATATCCGATAAAGTACGTGACCGAGAGAAAAGACGACGTTGACGAGGTTATCGGAAAGAACGGGAGTCTGTCAATCAGGGACGGAATTTTCATCGTTTTCTCGTCGAACTCCATCGTTTTCCGCTGCCCGGTCGACGATCTGTCGATGTCTGAGCTCCTGTCAAAAGACGGAGTGATACTCACCGGCTGTGACCTTGAGCACGGCGGGGTGATGAGACAGATTATCGTTTATTACGTTTATTATCTGAAGTCGTGAGAATGTAGCCAAGGGACGAAAATCAGCCAGGGGACGTATGT
>DCGL01000007.1:0-356 GCA_002314565.1 Clostridiales bacterium UBA1779 | reverse complement strand
TACGTCCCCTGGCTGATTTTCGTCCTATGTCACTTTTTTTATTTTTCCATCGCCATCATGACGAGCTTCTCGCAGAGGTCGGCGTAGCGTATGCCGACGGCGGCGGCTTCCTGAGGAAGCAGGGAAGTCGGGGTCATGCCGGGAAGGGCATTGACTTCGAGGCAGAAAAGGCGGTCGTGCTTGTCGAGAATGAAGTCGGCGCGGCCGTACATTTCAAGGCGCAGGGCATCAAAGGCTTTCAGTGAAAGCTCGGCGATTTCGGCTGAAATTTCATCGTCGATTTCGGCAGGGCAGACCTCGGTGGTCGCGCCCTTCTGGTACTTGTTTGCATAGTCGTACCAGCCCGTCTTCGGAAT
>DCGL01000014.1:39944-40289 GCA_002314565.1 Clostridiales bacterium UBA1779 | reverse complement strand
ACAAGATAAAAAACGCGTGGTATAATGACGCATCTAAACCGATGACGGAGAGTAGTAAATACGCACCGCCCTGTCAAAGAGAGCCGCAGCAGCTGGGATTGCGGTACAGGAGGCGTATCGAATGGACTCCCAAGGGCCGACAGAAAAGGCGCAAGCCGCAGTATGAAGGACGAAGCGGTACTTCGTTAACAAAACCGGCGTATTATGAGTACGCACAAAGCGGGAAAGTTCTTCTTTCCAAACCGGGTGGCACCGCAGATTGATTTCTGTCCCGGCAATCTCTTTCTATGGGATTGCCGGGATTTTTGTTTTTCCGGCAAGCGAGCCTCATCCGTCAATTTTCGC
>DCGL01000014.1:19521-39829 GCA_002314565.1 Clostridiales bacterium UBA1779 | reverse complement strand
GTCCGACTTTGACGGATGAGGCTCTGATGACAGGAGAAACGTCCCCCTGTCAGATTTTGAAAATGACGTAAAATATTGAACATAAAACACAAAGAAAAGGAAGAAAAACCATGAAAAAGACACTTTGCCTCGTTCTCGCACTTGTGCTCACACTCACGACAGTGCTTTGCAGCTGCGGAGAAAAGAAAAGCGACGTAATCAAGGTCGGTATCTGCAACTACGTTGACGACGCGTCACTGAACCAGATTGCCGAAAACATCAAGGCCGAGCTGAATCTGCAGGCCGAAAAGAACGCAAAAGGAATCGAAATCATTTATAAGAACGCAAACGCCGACGCCTCCCTGATGTCAACCATCATCAGCGGCTTCATCACCGACAAGGTTGACCTGATGATCGGTATTGCAACTCCCGTTGCCATGGCAATGCAGGCACAGACGATGGACACCGATATTCCCGTTGTCTTCGCCGCCGTTTCCGATCCCGTCGGGGCTCAGCTCGTTGACTCTCTTGAAAAGCCCGGAGCCAACATCACCGGTTCTTCCGATTATCTCGATACAACCGCCATTATGGACCTGGTTTTCGACGTCAATCCGAATGCAAAGAAAATCGGTTTCCTCTATGACGTCGGTCAGGACTCCTCAAAGTCAGCCATCGCCGCCGCAAAGGCCTATCTTGAATTAAAGGGCATCACCGTGGTTGAAAAGACGGGCTCCACCGTTTCCGAGATTTCTCTTGCCGCCGACGCTCTGATTGCCGAGAAGGTTGACGCCGTTTTCACTCCCACGGATAACTCCATTATGACTGCCGAGCTTGCCATCTACGAAAAGTTCGAAAAGGCTCAGATTCCCCACTATGCCGGAGCAGACAGCTTTGCTCTGAACGGAGCTTTCATCGGTTACGGGGTAAAATATGCCGAGCTCGGTACAGAGACAGCCAAGCTTGCCTGTCAGATTATCTTTGAAGGCAAAAATCCCGCCGACATCCCCGTTATGATGTTCGACAACGGTACTGCCACCATCAACACCGAAATCTGCGCTGCCATCGGCCTCGACCTTGAGACCGTCAAGGCAGCAATTCTTCCTCACTGCAACAAGATTGAAACCATCCAGACAGCTGAGGACTTTGCAGACTGACAATGGAATTTCTCGAAACTCTTCTGTCCCTGGGTCAGTCGACTCTTGAACAGGGACTGATTACCTCGCTGACGGTGCTTGCCCTGTTTCTCAGCTACAGCATGCTCAACGTCTGCGACCTTTCAACCGACGGCTGCTACGCACTCGGAGCAATAGTCGGCGGAATGGTGGCAAAGGGCGAATTTCCCCTTATGAGCGGTGTAAGTCCCGCCCTGCTTCCCTTCCTCTCGCTTCTGTTCGCCATGCTTTTCGGCGCAATGTCGGGCTTTCTCGTTTCCCTGCTCCAGACGAGAATGGGAATCAACAGCCTGCTCGCCGGAATCGTCGTCAACACGGGTCTGTACTCAGTCAATATGGCGATAATGAAGGGCTCCCCCCTCGTTTCAATCGCCAGAAACGACACGGTTTTCACGCTGACGAAAAAGCTGTTCAAGGGTACTCCTCTCTACGACTGGTCAGCGGTAATCGTTCTTGCGCTTATCGTTGCCCTTGTCTGTGTTTTCCTCTTCTTCTTCCTGCGCACGCGCCTCGGACTTGCCATCCGCGCAACCGGTGACAACGACGCCATGGTGAAGGCCTCCTCAATCAACCCGATTATGACGACGACCGTCGCACTCTGCATTTCGAACTCCTTCACCGCCCTCGCCGGCTGCCTTATGGCACAGTTTTCAAAGAGCGCCGACGTCAACGTTGGAAGCGGAGTCGTCACGATTGCCCTGGCGTCACTGCTTATCGGGCACACCTTCTTCAAGAAGACCGGAATGGGCCTGCGCATCTTCGGAATGGTCGTCGGAGCTCTGGTTTTCCGCACCGTTTACACCGTCGCCCTGCGCTTCAATATGCCCGCATATATGCTCAAGGCCGTGTCCTCTCTGATTGTAATTCTTGCCGTTTTCGTTCCGTATATCACGGCGAAAACCGCAAAGCGCCGTCATTTTTCAGAGGAAAGGAGGTCAAAAAATGCTTGATATCAGAAACGTTTCACTGACCTTCGATCCCGGCACGATGGATGAAAAGAAAGCCATCAGAAATCTTTCGTTTCATGCCGATAAAGGGGAGTTTATCACCGTTATCGGGGCAAACGGAGCCGGCAAGTCCACACTTTTCTCTGTGATTTCCGGAGGAAACCGCGTAGACTGCGGACAGATTCTGCTTGACGGAAACGATATTACGAACGTGCCGGAGCACATAAGGAGCCGCCGCATCGGCCGCCTTTTCCAGGACCCGATGAAGGGCAGCGCCCCGGGTATGACCATCGAGGAAAATCTCTTTCTTGCCGCCGGCCACGGAGGCTGGTTTGCAGGAGTCAGCAAGTCTGACCGCGAGCGTTTCCGCGAGCGCCTGTCTGCACTCGGAATGGGACTTGAGGACAGAATGAACCACAAGGTCGGCCTTCTTTCCGGCGGACAGCGTCAGGCTCTGACGCTGATTATGGCGACTCTCAACCCGCCCGACCTGTTGCTGCTCGACGAACACACCGCCGCCCTCGACCCCGGCACTGCCGAAAAAGTGCTGAAAGTCACAAGCGATATCGTCCGAGAAAACAAGCTGACCTGCATGATGATAACTCACAATATGCAGTCGGCCCTGGACCTCGGCACTCGCACGGTAATGATGGATCACGGAAACATAATTCTCGATTATTCCGGAGATGAGAGAGCTCATCTCACCGTGAATGACCTGATGAAATCATTCCGCGAAAAATCCGGTGCCGCCCTCAACAACGACAGAATGCTGCTGAGCTGATAATTTTTGTAAAGATGACAGGGGACGGTTCTTTTGTCATCTTGCCAAAACGGCAAGATGACAAAAGAACCGTCCCCTGTCATCTTGCCAAATCAGCAGGATGACAAAAGAACCGTCCCCTGTCATCTTCACACGGCAATCACACCCAAAACATCAATATTTTTCTTGTATACATTTAATATATGTGATAAAATATATTTTATAACAAAATTTACCGAAGAGGAAGGTTTACCCCATGAACGAAGAGAGCATTTTCCAAGAAGAAAAGACAGTAGACATTGAAGCCTACAAGCCCAAAGTCAGCGCCGTTATCAGTGAAATAGAAAAAGTTATTGTCGGTAAGAGACCCGAAATCGTTCTTTTGCTCACAGCAATGTTCGCAGGCTCACACGTACTTATTGAAGACGTTCCCGGAACGGGTAAAACCACCCTTGCCGCAACGATGGCAAAGGTCACGGGTCTTGAATTCCGCCGTGCCCAGTTCACCCCCGACGTTATGGCCTCCGACATCACAGGATACAATATTTACAACCGTCAGAAGGAAGAATTCGAATTCCGTCAGGGTCTCGTTATGTGCAACCTGATGCTGGCCGATGAAATCAACCGTGCTTCACCCAAGACACAGTCCGCTCTGCTCGAAGCAATGGAAGAAAACCGCGTCACCGTCGACGGTGTCACCTACAACGTTCCCGATCCCTTTATGGTTATCGCAACGCAGAACCCGACCGGCTACGTCGGAACCTATCCGCTGCCCGAAGCACAGCTCGACCGTTTTGCCCTCAAGGTAAAGATGGGCTATCCTTCCCCCGAAGAGGAAATGGGCATCATCCGCGCCCGCCGCGGCGTAAATCCCCTTGATGCCGTTTCGAACGTCATCTCGATTGAAGAACTGCGTGAAATCCGCAACGTCGTTTCGGATATCAAGATTGATGAAGAGCTTTACAAGTACATCGTTTCCCTCATCGTAGCCACCAGAAAGCATCCCTCTCTGGCTCTCGGCGCTTCGCCCCGTGCTTCCGTCGCCCTGATGAGACTGTCACAGTCCTACGCCTTCATCCGCGGACGCAATTTCGTCCTTCCCGACGATATCGCCGCCGTTTTCCGTCCCGCAATCGCCCACAGACTGATGCTCAAGCAGGATGCAAGACTCAAGGGAACCGCTCCCGAAGAGATACTCGGCGAGATTCTGCGTGCAACCGAAGTCCCCTTCAAGGGCAAGAGAAAATAAGCGGAGTTAAAAATGCCGAAACAAACACCTCAAAAAAAGGTGAGCAAAAAGAAAGTGCGGGTTCCGCGCAGTGCGCGTCCCGCTGTTTACAGATGGAAAAAGATTTCCCTGACACGCGGCTTCTGGCTTTTCTTCGCAGTCTGGCTTGTCGGACTCCTTTCAACCCAGCTGCTGCGTTCGTCCGCATCAAATATCTTTTTCAGTTTTCTGAACGTCTTTCCGATTGCCTCCCTGATATATGCCTTGATCGGCCGCTCGGCCATCAAGGTTTACATGATGGCGGATAATGCAACCGTCGAAAAGGGTGCTCCGCTTTCATATGAATTCAGAATTTACAACGAATCGATTTTACCCTATCCCTTCGTCGACGCCTATATGATGCTGCCCCAGACCGACAGCGTCCGCTGCGCCGAAAGAAAGGTTCGCATTTCCGTTCCCCCGGCAACCGACTACAACGTAAAGAACACGGTGAGCTTCCGTTTCCGCGGCACCAACCGCATCGGGGTCAGCTGCTTCTACGTTTACGATTATTTCAGAATGTTCCGCGTAAAGGTCCCCGAGGAATCCTACGAAACCGTGTACGTGCTGCCCCGCAAGCTCGTGCTTGACGACGACAAGGCACAAAGCGTTTCGGACTCCGCCCAGCAGACCAAAAAGAACGTAAACAGCTATGAAAAAATCGAGGTTTCCGATATCCGCGATTACAGACCGGGCGACGCCATCAAGAGCATTCACTGGAAGCTCTCGTCAAAGTGCGAAAACCCCGTCATCCGCGAATACAACACCGGTACTACCGACCTGACCTACGTTTTTGCGGATATGTCGCGCCGCTTCCCCGTTGAAGCACCCGACAAGCCCTTCGTTTTCATTCCTCCGCGCGAAGACGGTGAGCCCGAGCCCGAAGATCCCGATGCGGATGTGGCGGAGCTCATCAATGACGCTGCCTACGAGGATATGAACGAATACTGCGCCGACGGAGTCGTGGAGCTCGCCGTTGCCTCGGTTCTTCGCGAGCTGAGAAACGGAAAGAGAGTCAAGCTTCTCTGGTTCGACGAGCGCTCTGAAATCGGTGCCTTCAGCTTCGAGGTCCGCGCCGAAAGCGATTTCGACGAAGTGTTCAGACTTTTCGCCACGGCCGCCCTGGTCCCGCCCGAAAAAACGGTTGCGAAGCTGTCCGCCATGGTCAACGATGCAGAGGACGCAAAGTTCATCTTCGTCCTGCCGACCATTGACGATGAAACCGTAACCTCAATCTGCACCATGCCCTGCACTTCGGACTCGTCCACGACGGATGAAAACGAGGTCGTGGTTTATATGGCTGAGGAGCGCTATGCCCACAAGGCACAGAGAGCCGCATATATTGACGGCTGCCGCACTCAGCTCGCCGAAAGCGGACTGACCCTGGTCAAGGGATCTCTTGACGGCTTCCGTCAGGCTCCCGCCGAAAATGCCGGAGAGGAGGTCGAAGCAGATGCCTGATAACGAAAAAAACACGGCATTTGATGCCGAAGAGACGCAGACGGAGCCCGAAACCGCCTCTGCCCCCGACAAAAACGACGAGGACCGCAGACTTGAGCGCAAAGCTCAGGCCAAAAAGAACAGAATGCTGAAGCGCGAACGCGCACGTCAGCTGAAGGCCTATAACGAGCGCCGCCGCGTGATTCCCCAGAACCACAGGGACATCATCTGTCCTCCCGACCGCTTCACCCCGGACCCTAAGAAGAAAGCCTTCGGCTTTGTCTGCAGAATTTTCATAATTCTGATGGCGGTCTTCGGACTTACCGTCTTCGTATGTGACGCCTTCGGGTTTATAAATATGAAGGATTCGGTCAACGCCGTTTCCTCTCTGTACGTTTTCCTCTGGTCCGCTGTTTTCGTAATTCTCTTCTCGCTTGCCGGCCTTGTCCGTCAGCGCGGACTTGCAAAGCTCGGGGCTGCTGTGATTGCCATAGGCCTGACGCTTGTGAAAATGCTGCCGGATCCGGTGATGAAGCCCTATGAAGCCATACTCAACACCTTCAACGCGGCCCGCGACCATATGGCGTATATGGGATACTACGCACTCAACCAGAATCCCGTTCCTGTAAGTGCCTCAACCGGCACACGCGAGGAGTTCATTCAGGCAACGGTATTTCTGTTTATCCTGTTTACCTCCCTTCTGTTCGTCAGCTGCCTGCTCAGAAGAATCCGCATCGGGCAATTCCTTGCCGCCGGACTTTACTCCGCGGCAATCATCTTCGTAATTTTCGAATACAACATAACGCGTTCAAACTGGGGAGTCACCCTGCTTATCGCAGCCTTCTCGGCGGCTCTCGTTATGGCGGCCTACGACGCGCTTTATATGAGAGCTCCGAAAAAAGACAAAACCGACCTTCAGACCACGCTTTTCGAAGAAGAGGGAGCTCCTTCCTACCCCGCAATACTTGCGAGACGTGCAAATAAAGCGCAGAAAAAGCAGGAAAAGCTTGAAGCGAAAAAGCAGAAGAAGGCCGAAAAAGCCGAGCGCGTCTCAAAGGGCGGCCCCGTAAAGACGGTCGAAGAGGAAATCGACGACTACTTCACAACATCGAAGCCGAAAAAGGTCAAAGAGGCCAAGCCGAAGCTTTCTGCCGCTGAAAAGAAGGAGTCCGCACTTCAGAAAAAGCGCGAAAAGGCCGAAAAACTTCAGAAAGCCCGCTCGGAAAAGCGGGAACTCAGCGAATGGCGCCGCTTCCTTGAAAGAAAAACCGATGCGGGAGCCGCAATGGGAGGCTTCGCCGGAGCCGGAATGTTCGTCTTCGCGATGATATTGCTGATAATCCCGGCACTCACGGCAAAGGGTCCCTTCAAAACGGTTGAAGCCGTTGACAAAAAATTCGAATTCTATCGTGAATACGTTACCGCAATCCTGATGGGAGACGATCCGGCCCTTGACCTGCTTTCGTATGAAAACGACAAGAGCAATTTCGAATCCCAGCCCACCGAACCGAGAGCTCTTTATTACAAGGGCGAGAAATATTTCACCGTTGAAAGCAATTCGAGATACGCGGTTTATCTGCGCGGCTGGGTTGCCACCGATTACGATGATGAAACGGGTTCATGGGTAACCGCCGCTCCCGACAGCGAGACGATGCAGACCTACCGTACGCTTTTCCAGACTTACATCGACCCGTCTGAAACCGTTATGTACGGCTTCTGGAGAGCAACTGAAAGAGGCAGCATCCCCGCAACCGACCTTTACGATTATTCAACCAAGATAAAGAGCAATACGACTCTCGGCTTCGTCGTATCCCAGGTCAACGTAAAGAGATACGAACTCAAGACCAAGACTCTGTATATGCCCTCCTTCAACCTGCGCAGCGGAATGATTACGGAAAAGCATACGAACGGCTCGACGTACAGATATCTGCGCGCGTACGGAAGCGAGGAATCCTCCGGTCTTACTTACGCCGACTTCTTTGACGGAATCTACTCGTCATACAGGGCCTCCCTCAAGAATAACGACGGTTATTCTGCAGTCTCGATGATTCCGACGATGAAGAACTCCGCCTTCTACTCAAATATGGCAGGAGCAATTGACGATATCAACAGCGCACGAGTGGCTATTGCAGACGGCTGCATACTGGTTGACTCCTCATCGGTCGTTTATAAATACGCCGTTGAAAACTCAGATTACAGCCTCCTGTATTACACCGTCGAATACCGGACGGCTCCTTACGTCATAGGCTCCGCAGCCGACGGAAGCGAGCTTACTGCATACGACCTCGTTTCGAGCTCCGCCTCAAACGGAGACGGATTTAAATACGTCGTAATTCCAGAGGATATCGGAAACGCAGTTTACAAAATCAGTGCTGACGGAACGGTAAAGTCCAAGACGATCACGGACATCCCCGATGACAAGCTGCTTGACGAAGAGGGCGAAGAGATTTATTACCGCGCCCCCGACCTTCCCTACGCCGTCGAATTCTACGAATGTCTGACCGAAGATGAAAGAAACGAAGTCCGCTCGTATCTGAGAGTTCTCGATTTCTATACCGCTTTCGTCTACGATACCTACACGAAGAAATCCGGCAGTCAGGTTGTAAAGGATTTCACGCAGCAGTTCCTCGACAACGCGACCGAAAAGGCAAGCGAGGAATACGAGGAAACCGACCCCGAAACCGGAGAGGTTTATACTCTGACCCGCTCAATTCAGGTTCACGCCGATTATTCGGCCGCTGCCGGGTCCAACACGTATACCAAGGACGAAAATTCGCTTGAGCAGCATCTTGATTACAGCTCGGTTCAGGGCGAAGCGACGTACAAGCGCCGCCATCAGCTCGTTATGGCAATCATCGACTACCTGACTGACGAAGACAACTTCAAATACACGCTTTATCCTCAGATTTCGAGCTCCGAAACCCTCATCGGCATTGAAAAGTTCATCGCCGACACGCGCGAAGGCTCCTGCGTCCAGTACGCGACGACGGCTGTTCTTATGCTCAGGGAAATGGGCATTCCCGCCCGCTTCGTTTCAGGTTACGTTGCCGGAAGCTTCGGCGCAAACAGAGACGAAAACAAGGCAGCTTCCTATATAGCGACTGTCAGAGACAGCAACGCCCACGCCTGGATTGAAGTCTGGTATGACGGGGTAGGATGGGTTCAGTACGAAACCACTCCCGCCTACTACGACGTAATGTACGAATCCCGCTCTGAAGGCAGCTCGTATAGCGGAGGCTCAAGCTCAGGCGATGAGGAAGAACCCGTTGAGGAAGAACCCGTCGAAGAGATGACCCCCGAAGAGCTTGCCGAGCTTGAAAGGCAGAGAAAAGAAGCCGAATTCAAGGCTCTCGTACGCAAGATTATCATCATTGTTCTGTCTGTTCTTGCCGGAGCGGCCGTCGTGGTTCTCTTCTTTATGTATTTCTTCCTGCGCGCCCGCAAGGCTCACAGAGAAAGACTTGCGCTTATTGCCAAGATTTACGGCGCCGATAAGGCCGAAGTTCCTCCCACGCGTGAGGAGTTCAGAACTCTTATTGACCTTACAAATCTGATGCTTTCCAAGTGCGGCCTGCTTCCGAAAACCGGTGAATTCCGCGAGGAGTACGCCGCCCGTCTGTACAAGACCTGCGCCGGAGTCCTTGCTGCCTCGACCAAAGAGGAAAACCTCACCGAGGTTCAGCGCACGATGAACGCCCTCACCGAAGCAAAGCTCATACGCATGCTCGACGGCATCGCGTCCGAAGAATTCGGCTTCGGCTGTCCCACCGAGGATATGCCTCTGCTCGCCACCTTCTTCCGCCGCATGTGCGCCTTCGAATACCGCCACGTGAACCCCGCCACCCGCATCTGGCTCTGGCTCTTCGTTCACAAGCTTTAATACAAAAACCGGCCCTCAGGCTTCGCCTGATGGCCGGTTAACCCAGATGACAAGGGACGGTTCTTTTGTCATCTTTTTTTCGGCCAAAAGTTACGTAAAAACGCCGCTTTTCGGTCTTTCTGAACTTTTATATGTCAAAAAGATGACAAGGGACGGTTCTTTTGTCATCTTGCCAAAACACTGAGATGACAAAAGAACCGTCCCTTGTCATCTTGCCAAAACGCCGAGATGACAAAAGAACCGTCCCTTGTCATCCCGGCATCAAAGCATCAAAAAGCGTGCCGGAGAACCGTCCCCCGGCACGCTTTTTGGGGTTTTGGCTTGTTTACTGTATCTTGCTGAGCAAAAATCTTCCGGTTTGCGCCATGAAGTTTGCTGCCTGCTGCATGTAGTCATTCGGCATATTGCGAAGGAAGCCGTCGGCTTCGTAGGTAAGCTCACCTGTGTAGCCGATATCCTTAAGCGCCTTCATGATTTCGTCCCAGTTCATCTTGCCGAGGAACGGAAGCGTGTGGTCGTCGCCTGTGTAGCTGTTATCGTGAACGTGAAGGGCGTGCAGTCTGTCGGCTCCGAGAATGCGGATTGCATCTTCGGCTTCTTCGCCGACGAGTGAGCAGTGTCCGACGTCGAGGCAGGCTCTGATATACTTGCTGTCGATTTCATCGATATATGAAGCAAGGTCGGCGGCGCGGGAAGCGACGTCGTCGGAGATGCATTTGCGTTTGACCTCCTTCTGCCACATATTCTCAAATCCGATTTCAATATTGCACTTTTCTGCAAGCGGGATGAGCGAGCGGTAGTAGTCGAGGTTCATCTGTCTGGCCTCCGCCTCATATCCCTTGTAGGCGAACCAGTGAAGGGGATGAACGACGATGAGCTTTGCACCGAGAATTGAGGCAATTTCAATCGAACGGTTTACAAGCGGGTCGGCTACGTTCTTATGAACGTTTTCGTCTGCCCAGTTGAAAGAAAAAGGAGCATGAGCCTGATTGAAAACGATTCCGTGGTCGTCTGCCCAGGCACGGCGGCTTTTCGCCGTTTCACGCCAGTTGTCCTGATTCCAGATGCAGTTCGGATCGCGGGCCATTTCAAACATTGAAAGGTCGAGGCAGTCGTAACCCGCCTTCTGAAGCATTTCGCAGCCCTTCTCGAAACCGAAACGTCCGACAAGAGCACCGGTCTGTGTTGAAAGAAGCATAATATTATCCATTCCTTTCTTCGCACTTTGCGCCGACGGGCACAAAGCGGGCGTGAAACAAGTAAATTTTTAGATACGGATTTCTAAATGTTTCGCGCTTATTCATCCGTTACAATAACGTTTTGTTAATTATACCACTTTATTTGCAATCTGTCTTCGCTTTTTGGAAAAAAAGCATTCTCATTCCCGAATCAGCCTCATCCGGAATCTTTTTTCCTCTGCATAATTATCTCAAAAAGTGAAATAACTCTTCCCATCTTCTTGACTGAATTTCCGATTTATGCTACAATAAGGAATATAATAATATAATTTAATAGGATGGTAGCGTGAAACATTTAGAAATCCGTATCTAAAATAATGCTTGTTTCACGCACACTTTGTGCCTATCGGCGCAAAGTGCCAAGAAAGGACTGGATATTATTATGAGAAAACTCGGGGTTAACCTACACTGCTATTCAAAAGCTCTTCCTGTAGAAGAGCAGGTCGCACTTATGAAAGCCAACGGCTTTGAGACAACGTTCTCTATGTCAAGCAATGAAAATTTTGAGAGCTTTTTCCCTATCTGCGAAAAAGCGGGTATCAAATTCGACAACCTTCATGCTCCTTTCAAATACATAAACAACATCTGGATTCCGGGCGAAGACGGGGACAGAATGCTTGCCTCCCTTCTCGACTGCGTTGACAAGTGTTCTTCTCACGGAATTCCCGCAATGGTCGTGCATCTGTCCTCCGGCCTCAAGCCCCCGCGCGTAAACGAAACAGGTCACGCCCGTTTTGCGAAGCTTATGGAGTACGCTGCTGAAAAAAACGTCACCGTCTGCTACGAAAACCAGAGATTTCTTTCGAATCTTGCCTACGCTTTTGAAGAATACCCCGAACAGGCGCGCTTCTGCTGGGACTGCGGACACGAATTCTGCTTCACACCCGGCCGCCACTATATGCCCATTTTCGGGCACAAGCTCTCTGCCCTTCACATTCACGACAACAACTGCGTCTACAACAGCGACGACCATATGATTCCCTTCGACGCAAAAATCGACTTTTCATACGTTGCCGAGCAGATTGCCCTCTCAGGTTATGAAGGAACGCTGATGCTTGAACTTATCCGCGACCATTCCCCGCTTTACAACGACTGGAGTGCCGAAAAATATTATGAGCACGCAGCCGAAGCCGGCCGCAAGCTCATCGCTTTGATTGACGAGGCTGCCGCCAAGCTGAAATAAAGCACCGAATTGAACTCTACCGCCAAACTCAATCAATTCAACATACTGAAATAACACGTCAACCAATATGAAAAGAAATAAAAAACTGATTCATTTACTGCATATGAAGCAGAAGGAGGCTCTCGTCTCTGTTCTGCCCATATCCTGCATAGTCCTGATTCTGGCTTTGACGCCGATTCTGGACCTTACTCTTCGCGAAGCACTGATTTTCTGCGGCTGTTCGATAGGACTTATCATAGGAATAGGTCTTTTCAACCTCGGTGCCGACATTTCCATGACACCCATGGGACATCATATCGGAAACGAGCTGATAAAAACGCGCCGCATATCTCTGCTTCTGCCAATAGTTTTCGTTCTCGGTCTGCTTATCACGGTTGCGGAGCCCGATTTGTCCGTGCTCGCATCTCAGGTTGCCGAAACGATGAACGGCACCACCCTGATATTTTCTATCGGAGTAGGAGTTGCCATATGCCTTACCCTCGGAGTCATAAAAATACTCACTCACTCCGATCTGTCCAAAATGCTTTTCTTTGCCTATATGGCAATTTTCGCCCTTACGGCAATTCTCGCCGAAACCGGAAGAAATGCTTTCATTCCGCTTTCATTTGATTCGGGCGGCGTAACGACAGGCCCTGTAACAGTCCCCTTTATTATGGCCCTCGGTATTGGTATTGCCTCAGCCGTCGGCGGAAACCGCCCCGAAGAGAACAGCTTCGGTCTGATTTCTCTGTCATCGGCCGGTCCCTTGCTTGCCATTATGATTCTTGCTCTTTTTTCAAAAGGAAGCATCTCCTATGCCCTTCCCGACTACTCAATTGCCGAGAACTTCGGCTCTGCATTGATTTCCGTCATACTTGAGACCTGCGCAGACGTTGCCAAAGCTCTGCTTCTGATTTTCGCATTTTTCATCGTTCTGAAGCTCACCGTGCTGAAAATTCCACACTCAAAGCTTATGCGCATATTCGTCGGCATTATCTACACCTTTGTCGGTCTTGTCATCTTTTTGAGCTCCGTCAGCCTCGGATTTATGCCAATCGGCTATAAAATAGGCACAAGCATTGCATCTCTTCCCGCATGGGCAGTTGTCGTCTTCGGTACCGTCATCGGTTTCGTTGTCGTCCTTGCAGAGCCTGCCGTTCACGTGCTGACGTCGCAGGTTTCAGAGGTCACGGGCGGAACCGTTTCAAGAAAATCCATGCTGCTTGCACTTTCTCTTGGTGTCGGAATTTCAATAGGACTTTCCTGCCTCAGAATAGTGCTCGGCTTCTCGATTCTCTGGTACCTGGTTCCGGGTTACCTTATTTCTCTCGTGCTTTCGTTCTTTGTACCCGGAATTTACACCTCAATCGCCTTCGACTCGGGCGGAGTTGCTTCGGGACCTCTGACATCGAGCTTCATCCTGCCAATGGCTATAGGAGTCTGTGCCGTAACACAGGGTGCTGACAGCGTTCTCGGCCTTGCCTTCGGTGTCGTTGCTATGGTTGCCATGACCCCGCTTATCACAATTCAGTCCCTCGGCTTCAGAGCCATCGTGGCAGCCAAAGTCCGTCGCAGCATCACAATGAAGCGCATTCTCGACGCCGATGACGAACAGATTATCTGTTTTACGGTAAAAGGAGGCCAAAATGCCGAATAATTTACAGTCCAACAGCCTCGACACCGGAAGGCTCGAAATTCTCGTCACAATAATAAACCGGGAAAAAGCAGATTCGATAACCGACCTTCTTCAATCCTTTGAGGTCAATATGCAGCTCGCCTTCCCGGGGGAGGGCACTGCTTCACGCGAAACTCTCGACCTGCTCGGACTTTCATCACAGGAAAAAACGGTAATCTTCAGCGTAATACGTGAAGACCGGACACGCGATGCAATGGAAGCACTTGAGAAGCGTTTTTCATCAATACGCGACAGCAAGGGCATTGCCTGCACAATACCGATGTCCAGCGTCATCGGGGTAATGATTTTCGGATTTCTCAGCAATGACCGCAGAACGGTCAAACCGGAACAGGAGAACAAAAAATGAACTATGAAATGATATTCTGTGTGGTCAACGCCGGCTGCACTGACGATGTAATGAATGCCGCCCGTTCGGCCGGCTGCCAGGGCGGAACGATACTTCACGGCCGCGGAACCGCGGCAAAGGATGCCGAAGAGTACTTTCACATCACAATACAGCCTGAAAAGGATATCGTGATGATGATAGTTCCGGCAGATATCCGCGACAACGTACTGCATGCTCTTTACAAAGATGCCGGACTTTCAACCCGCGGTCAGGGAATTGCCTTCTCGGTTCCCCTCAACGGTGTTGTCGGAATCGGCGGCAAAGCACCGAAGCAGGAACAGTAAAAAACACAAGAGGCGTCAATGCTGTCTCTTGTCAACTTATTAAAGGGGCTGTTGAAATTCAACAGCCCTGTTTTTGCATTGTTTTTTTCTTATTTTCAAATAACAATGCCGGCAGTTTTCTCTTCGGCATTGTCTTCACTTAATTTACCGAGTTCCAATGCCGGCTGTTTTCTCTTCGGCATTGTTTTTACTTAATTTACCGAATTACAATGCCGCCCACCTTTTCTTCGTCATTGTTTTTCTCATATATTCTGAAAAACAATGCCTATATCATTTTCACCGGCATTGTTTTTCCAATAATTCGTCAAAAGCAGTGCCGTGGTGTTTCACCGCGGCATTGAAATTTTCAAAAAATCTCAAAAAAAGTGTTGACAATCCGCATACTTCGTGATATGATGTATAGCGTAATGGGAGGTATTACAAATGGATGCACAGTTAAAACGCGGAATACTTGACGTCTGTGTGCTTGCCGCCATAAAAAACGAGGACTCGTACGGGTACAAAATCATCAAGGACCTTGCCCCGTACGTCGAGCTTTCGGAATCGACGCTTTACACAATTCTTAAAAGACTTGAGAGCGGCGGGCTGTTGACGGTCAGAACGGCAGAGCACGACGGAAGACTTCGCAAATACTATCATATTACCGAAGCGGGAGTCGGACGCGTCGAAGAATTCAAAGAAGAATGGAAAGAAGTGAACCTGATTTATCAGTTCATTACAAAGGAGGACATGGAAGATGACAGCAAACGAGTTTATATCTGATTTACAGAAAAGTCTGAACGGCATCCCGAGCGCAGATGTCGAAGAACGCTTGTCTTTCTACAGCGAAATGATTGCCGATCGTATGGAAGACGGCATTTCCGAAGAAGAGGCAGTGGCCCAGATCGGCCCCGTCGAATCAGTCGCTGAGCAGATTATCTCGGAATATCCTCTTACAAAGCTTGTGCGCGAAAGAGTCAAGCCGAAGAGAAAGCTGCGCGCCTTTGAAATCGTGCTGATAATTCTCGGCTCACCCGTATGGCTTCCGCTCCTTATTTCAGCCGCGGCAATTCTCTTCTCGCTTTACGTCTGCCTGCTCTCGGCAATGTTTGTAATCTGGTCGATTTTCGGCTCCTTCGTTGTAACGGCAATTGCCGGTATAGTCGGTGGACTTGTCTGTTCCGTTTCAGGCAATTTCTGGTCCGGCGCGGCATTGTTCGGTGCAGGAATTGCCCTCGCCGGTATTTCAATTCTGTTTTTCTACGTATGCAGGATCTGCGATAAGGGTATTTCACTCTTGACACGGAAATTTGTTCTGTGGATTAAAAATCTCTTTATGAAGAAGGAGGACGAAAAATGAAGACGCGCAGAAAAGCTTTAATTCTTCTGGCAATAATGTTCATCATTATCGGCCTGATCATATTTTTTATCTCAATGAAAATAAACAACTGGGAGTTCGGAACCATGAGCACAGAACCATATGAAACAAACACTTATGAAAACGAGACAGCACCGCAAAATATCATAATAAGAACTGACACTGCAGATATCAGCTTCTGCAAATCCGCCGGAGAAAACTGCAAAGTGGTCTGCTTTGAGTCGGCCAAAGCAAAGCACACGGTCACGTTTGAAGGTGATACTCTTTCAATAAAGGTGCACAATACACGGAAGTGGTACGATTACATCGCAATTTCCTTTAATTCACCCGAAATAACCGTATATCTGCCGGAAAAAGCGTATAACTCTCTTTCAATAGAGGACAGTACCGGAAAAATCACAATTCCCGATGGATTTACTTTCAATGACGCAGATATCTCGTCAACCACCGGGCGCGTTGATTTCGATGCGGATGTCAGCGGCACGTTGAAAATAACCACCACGACGGGAGCCGTTGATATCGAAGAAGCCTCATTCGGGAAAGTCAAAATAAATGTTTCAACCGGAAACGTTGAAGTATCGGACATTAAGTGCGAAGGTAAATTTTCGGTTGACGTAACGACAGGATCGTTGGATATCGAAGACCTTGAGTGCGACTCCTTCTCTTCAACCGGCTCAACCGGTAATATCAGAATGGAAAAAGTAATCGCACAAAAAACAATTGAAGTTGAACGCAGTACGGGTTATGTTAAATTTGAGGATTGCGACGCGCAGGATTTAACTTTCAGAACGAGCACCGGAAGCGTAAAAGGAACTCTGCTTTCAGACAAGATTTTCTTCACGGACACAAGCACCGGAAACGTCAGCGTTCCCCATACGACAAGCGGAGGAAAGTGCGAAATAACGACCTCAACCGGAAATATAAACGTTGAAATAGCTAAATAAAAGCCTCATCCGTCGATTTTCGCTGACGCGAAAATCGCCACCTTCCCCTGTGGGGAAGGCAAGAAAAAACCATTCTCAACTTTCCTTCCCTACGAGATTTTTGACTACTGACACACTTGCCTTCCCCACGGGGGAAGGTGGCAAAGGCGGCAGGGTCCGACTTTGACGGATGAGGCTCTTACCTCATCCCCACTTGGAAAACAAAAACGCTGTTTAATTCGCCGTGTTGTGTCACGGCTTATTAAACAGCTCATTTTTATATATGCTTCAGCTTTTCCAGCGTATCCTGAAGGATAATCTCTGCGCTCAGCGCGTCGATTACCTTCTTTCTGTCCTTGCCCCTCGTGTTCGTTTCGTTGAGATAGTGGGAAGCAACGACGGTGGTCAGACGTTCGTCCGTCATCATAACGGGCAGTCCGCTTGCAAGATGCAGCTTGCCGGCAAATTCGCGGCAGCGGTCGGCGCGGAAGCCTTCGCTTCCGTTCATATTACGCGGAAGTCCGACGACGGCGGCAACGGCCTTTTCTTCAAGCGCGATGCGTGCCGTTTCGGCGACGGTTTTGTCGATTCCCCCGGGGCGGATTACGCTGTAACCCGAGGCAAGAATGCGGTCCCTGTCGCAGAAGGCGATGCCTGTGCGGACGTCTCCGAAATCAACGGCAATTATTCTGCCTCTTGTCGCAGCCACCTCGGCGGCGGAGGCAATCATTGAAGGGTCGAATTCGAACTCCTTCTTTTCCCCTGAATTATCTGAAATTTCTGCCATTAATTGAATCCTCTGTCGACCTTGAGAACAAGGTTATATGCGGGGTTTACCTGCTTAATTGCGATATTTGCAAGGTTTTCAACCTGTTCGTCGCTCATTTTGCAGGAAAAAGGCACGACGATGTCGAAGATGAGGTTCGTATGTGTGATTCCCTTGACGAAACGGAAATCGTGAATTTTGAATTCCGGGTCGATTTCCTTTATCTTCGTCTGCACCATTTCCCTTGCGGCATTGGTTTCCTCGTCGTTTGTGACGATCGGGTCAAGATGAATGGTTGCGACGATGCCCTTCTGCTCGAAGAGCTCGCGCTCAATGTTGTCGATTACGTCGTGTGTTTCAAATACGTTCTTTTCGCCGTCAACCTCGCAGTGAACGGACAGCACGATGGTGCTTGGTCCGTATCTGTGAATCATCATGTCGTGAACGCCGAGAATTTCCTTGTGAGACATGATAAATTCGGTGATTTCTTTGACGGTTTCCGGGTCTTCGCCCTCTCCGAGCAGCATATCTATCATCTCGCGAAGAATTTTTATACCGCCCCAGATAATGATGCCGGAAACGACAAGACCGAGGTATGCGTCGATGTCAAGGTCAAAGAAGAACAGGATGAGCTGGGATATGAGAACGGCTCCGGTTGCGATGCAGTCGGACAGAGAGTCCTGCTTCGTGGCCTCCATCACCGTTGAATTGATTTTTTTACCGACGGAGGAATTCAGGCCTGCCATAAACAGCTTGACAAGAATGGAGCCCGCCAGAACCGCAACGGAAATCCAGCGGAATTCGGCTCTTTCGTCTGAAAGGAGCTTCTCAACCGAGTCTCTTGCGGCCGAATATCCGATTACCATAATGATAACGGAAATCAGCATTGAGAAAATGTATTCTATTCTTGCATGTCCGTAGGGGTGCTTTTCGTCGGCGGGCTTGCTTGACAGCTTGAAACTGATGAGTGACAAGAGCTGTGAGCCGGAGTCCGACAGGTTATTGACGGCATCGGCTGAGATTGAAATCACCCCGAAGATGCTTCCGACGATGAATTTTCCGGTGAAGAGCAATATGTTGCATATTATTCCGATTATGCTGACAAGCGTTCCCCAGTCACGGCGGACGGTTTTGTCTTCTGTATTGCGATAGTTTTTAATAAAAAGTTTTCCGAGCAGTTCGGTCATTTTTGAACTCCTGTGTGAATAAACACTGCAGCCTGATTTCTGCCGCCCCGAATATTTTATAAATAACTTTATTATTTTACAACAAAAAATGAATTTTGTCAAATCCGTCGAAAAATCTCACTAATTTTTCCCGAGAACTTGACATTATATATATTAATTGGTATAATAATTCCAACTATAAGGCTAAAGCCAAAAAAAGGAGAACTGCCATGCGTAAACTTTTAGCTGTTATAATCAGCGTACTTATGATCCTTTCCTGCGCAGCCCTCGGTGTCAGCGCAGAAGAAGCCGACGTCACGGTTATCAAGACCGCCGAAGACTTCACAAAGATTGCCGACAACCTTGCCGGTAATTACAAGCTCGCTTCCGACCTCTCCATTGCCGCCGGACTCGCCGGTTCCTTCACCGGAACTTTTGACGGCGACGGACACACCATCACCGTAACCGAATCGATTTTCGCAACACTTGCCGGAGGTACTGTAAAGAACCTCATTATCAAGGGCGAAGTCAAAGCAACCGGCAATGCAGGAGCTCTTGCCAACAGCGGTAACGAAGGCTTCAAAGTCATCAACGTAACAAACTATGCAAACGTAAGTTCCAACTACAAAGACGCATACGTCGGCGGTCTTATCGGTTCAGTATCAACCGGTACAGCCACTGCAGCTTCATATCCCTACAACGAATTCACTGACTGCACAAACTATGGAACTATCCATGGCGGAGCAGGAACTCCCAGAATCGGCGGTATTGCCGGTAACAATGCAAAATATGCATACACAACCTACACCAACTGCGTAAACTACGGTAACCTCGACGTATCCCAGGATGACGGAGCCACAGCCATTACCGGATCCCCCTACCTCGGCGGTATTTCTGCTTCAACCTTCGGCGGCAAGTACGTAAACTGCCTCAACAAGGGTGAAATCAAATCAGCTATCGGCGCTCACGGCGGCGGAATCATCGGCCGTATTACTCCTTCCTCTCAGAAGGCCAACCAGTCCGTTGATATTACCAACTGCACAAACGAAGGCAACGTAACAGCAAACGGCGGCGGCATCGGCGGTATCGTCGGTTATTGCGGCGCATCTATGTCTGCCAATGCATTCGGCGTATACACCTTCACAAAGTGCGTAAACAAGGGCACACTCACACAGAACACCTCCGGTAACCTGGGCGGTATCTGCGGATATATTTACGGCCAGAACACCAAGGACAAGACAACCGGCGCCCCCACAACCTCTTACCAGTACGGTGTATTTGAATCCTGCGTAAACCTCGGCGATTGCATCGCTAACAGCGACGTTGCCAATGCAAAGTACGTATTCTCAAGCCAGATTATCGGTTACACCAACACCCGTGACACAACACTTCACAACTGCATTTCCGCAGCCAAGAACCAGAACACAGATGCAGCACATGCCGTTATCGTAGGTTTGTCTTCCGATGATTCCACACTCTACATTATGAGCGAAAACCTCATCGTTGAAAATGACGGAACAAAAATGTATTCCTACGCCGCTTCCGATGATTATGCTGCCAACCGCATCGCCTTTGACGCCCGTCCCGCCGGTTTCTACACCGTCGCTACAGCCGCTCAGGCTCAGACTGCCATCGCTGCTCTCGGCGAAATCGGCTACATCGCTCCCGTTGTCGAGACTCCCGTTGTTGACGACCCCGTAACCGGCGACTCCATCGTATTCGTTGCCGTTGTTGCCATCGTTGCCGTTCTCGGAATGGGAATCGCCTTCAAGGCCCGCGAAAACTGATTGACAACTGAATAATTCCCGGACGGAGTTCGAAAATTTTCGGACTCCGTCCTTTTCATTTTAAGCAAACCGGGGTGAACCGGGGGACGTTTCTGATGG
>DCGL01000014.1:12893-19488 GCA_002314565.1 Clostridiales bacterium UBA1779 | reverse complement strand
CCATCAGAAACGTCCCCCGGTTCACTTGAGGCAGAGGGCCGGATGTGGGGGAGTTAAAAACTATTGGACTCCTTTCCTTATATATAATAAAAAAATTGTTGACAGCGCAACTTTTTATTGATATAATAGAAACTAACTATAAATGGGAGTGTATCACTCTCTGAAAAAAGGAGAAAAACAATGCGTAAAACACTTGCTATCGTTTTAACTGTCATTATGGTTCTCTCACTTGCCCTTGTCGGCGTATCTGCTGCTGATGCTACGGTAATCAAGACAGCTGAAGAATTCGCTGCTATGGCTGCTGACGGAAACTACAAACTCGGCGCAGACATCACCATCGCCGCATCTTATGGCGTCGGTGAGACTATCGTTCCCTTCTGTGGAACACTCGACGGTGACGGACACACGGTAACCACAACCGTTCCTGTATTTGCACAGCTTTCCACCAACGCCTGCGTAAAGAATCTCATCATCGGCAAAGCCGGAGATCAGATCGTTTATGCTGATTCCACACACTGCGGCGCTCTTGCACGCGATATTGCCAAGAGTTCAACAAACGTTGTTATCGAAAACGTTACCAACAACTGCGACATCACTGCTGTTGCTACAGGCAGCTGGAGACGCGGTGGTCTCATCGGTCAGATTTTTGATGCTGTTGAAGCTACATTCGTAGGTTGCACAAACAACGGTAAGGTCCTCGGCGGAAATATGATCGGCGGTCTTGTCGGTTACATTCAGGGTTCAAAGGTTTCATTCACCGACTGTGTAAACACCGGTGACGTTTCCATCGACATTGCAAGCTCACTGACCGGTCTTGCTGCCGGTATCGTCGGACGTTTCGGCGGCGATAATGCTTATGCCCCTGACACAGCACGTTCAATCACAATCACAAACTGCCTCAACACCGGTGCTATCTTTGCCACCACACAGGCTGCCGGTATCCTTGCTCATATTAGAGGATGCAACGTTGCAATCTCATACTGCACAAACAAGGGCGCTGTTACATCAGGCTTCTCATCCGGAACATCAGGCTCATCAGATGCTGCCGGTATTCTCGGTTCAACCGGCGGTGAAAAGGGCTATTATGCAATGATCACCGTTGACAGATGCGACAACTACGGTGCTGTTTCCTCTGCCAATGCACGTGCTGCTGGTATCATCGGCTACGTATGGTGCGGAAACTACAGCAGCAATTATCTGTTTGCCAAGGTTACAAACTGCGTAAACAGAGGTGCTGTTTCCGGAGGTTCTTTCGTATCACAGATTTTCGCTTATACAAATGATACGAGAAATACCGACGAAGGAACAATTAAGGATACCGCCATTAAAGACTGCGTTGGTCTCGGAAGCGTATCAAGAAGCACCATCACTACAAGAGTTGAAGAAAAGTACTACGGTTCCGTTCTCGGCTTCTCTTCTGCAACAGTTCCCGAAAATTACGACGTAAAGCTCACTCTCGTTGAGAATGACGGTACCAAGTACTTCTCATATACAGAGACAGCTGCCAATGCCGTTTCAATTATGGAACTCGGAACTCAGCGTGCAGGTCTTGTAACAATTGCCACTGCCGCTCAGGCTGAAGCTGCTGCTGCCGCTCTCGGACTTGTCGGTTACACCGCTCCCGTTATCGAGACTCCCGTTGTTGACGATCCCGCAACCGGCGACTCCATTCTCTTCGTCGCTCTTGCCGCTCTCGTCTCCGTTCTCGGAATGGGCGTTGCCTTCAAGGCCCGCAAGGACTGATTTTAACTGAATAATCCCATCCCCCCGGCTCGCCGGGGGGATTTTTTCGTTAATATTTAGCCAGGGGACGTAAGTGGTGGTAAAAAATTTAGCCAGGGGACGTAAGTGGTGGTAAAAATTTTAGCCGGGGGACGTAAGTGGTGGTAAAAAATTTCACCACCACTTACGTCCCCTGGCTACATTTTGTTCGATTTTTCACTTTTTTTACTATTTCCCTTGACATTTCCCGAAAAAGTGGTATAATATTAAAGCTTTCAAAAGAAAGCCTTTGGTGTGCGCCGTTAGCTCAGCTGGATAGAGTGTTTGGCTACGAACCAAAAGGCCGGGGGTTCGAGTCCCTTACGGCGCGCCAATAAAATGAGGATGGGGTTTATCCCCATCCTTATTTTATTAGTATGATAAAATCAAAAGGGACTCGAACCGTTGTATTTCTTATTGACAAATATGCTAAATCGGTTATAATAATATCGTATTCCCTATTTTCAAAAGGAGTCCTGAAATGAAAGCAAGCGAAACGCATATTATCCCGGATTACGGAAATATCCCCGGGGCCGAATCCTGGTCGAAAAACCTGAAGCACGAATACCGTCAGTGTCTTGACGAGGGACTTGACGTCGAACCTCTTGAAAATCTCTTCAGTGCAATTTCAGCCCTGCCCGCGTCCTCCGAAAAAGAAAAAATGTGCGACGCCCTGTTTTCAATGCTTGAAAAGCTGCCGCAGAGAGAAGGCTATCCGTACTGTGAACCGAATGACATTTCTGAAATTCAGAAGCTGCGCCGGGCCTATCCGCTTGATTTTAAAATCCGTGATATCAGAGATTCCATGCTCGGGGGCTGGTATGGCCGTATCTGCGGCTGTCTGCTGGGCAAACCCGTGGAATGGATTAATTCCAAAGAACTGAAGACAGTCTGTCAGATGACCGGAAACTATCCTCTTTCGCGCTATATAGACAAAGAAGAACTGACTGAAGAAATTCAGAATGCCGTAAAATTCCGGCTCAACAAATTCGTGCCGTCCGACTGTGGATATATGCCTGCGGATGACGACACGAACTATATGCTGATTGCACTTTTCGTTCTTAAGCATTACGGACGGGATTTTAAGTCCGCGTTCGTTGCCCAGACCTGGCTTGATACCCAGCCGAAATCTGCTTACTGGACAGCTGAAAGAGCCGCCTACAGAAATTTTCTGAACGGATATCTGCCTCCTGACAGCGCAAGTTACAAAAATCCATTCCGTGAATGGATTGGAGCCCAGATACGAGGCGACGTTTTCGGTTACGTCAACCCCGCAAAACCCGAAGAAGCTGCCGCTATGGCCTGGACGGATGCCAGAATTTCCCACGCAAAGAACGGCATTTATGGGGAGATGTGGGTTGCAGCCATGCTGGCAGCCGCATACGGAACCGAAAACATTCCGTATATTATTAAAGCGGGGCTTGCCGAAATTCCCGCAACCTGCCGCCTGTACGAAGCAATTGAAAAAATCTGCAATGAGTACTCCTCAGGCCGCAGTGAGGAAGATACCTTCAAAGACATCGCCGCGCGCTGGAATGAAACCGATCCCTTTGACTGGTGCCATACGATTTCAAACGCCGAAATTGTGGCTGCCTCCCTGCTTTACGGAAACGGAGATTATGGCAAATCCATCTGTATGGCAGTAAGTCAGGGCTTTGATACCGACTGCAACGGTGCAACCGTCGGCTCAGTACTCGGAGTAATTCTCGGTTACAGCCGCCTGCCCTCCGTATGGACCGACAGAATACACGGAACACTGAAGTCCCAGCTTGTCGGCCAGAGCCGGGTAAGTGTTGACGAATGTGCCGAAGCCTGCCTTAAATATATCTGACTCCTTTTACAACTTGAACTTGAAATTTTATTGTGATAATGCTATAATAATGTGCTGAAAATCACATCGCGAAAGGATACATAGCGTGAAACATTTAGAAATCCGCTTCTAAAAATAATCTTGTTTCACGCCCACTTTGTGCCCGTCGGCGCAAAGTGCGAAGAAAGGAATGGAAAACGCCATGCAAAACCTCGGATATTACAACGGAAAATACGACCTGATTGAAAATATGATGATTCCCATGAACGACCGCGTCTGCTGGTTCGGAGACGGAGTATACGACGTCTCCTGCGCAAGAAACCGCATTCCCCACCTCTTCGACGCTCACATCGAGAGATTCTTCAACAGCGCAAAGCTGCTCAGAATCGAGATGCCTATGACGCGTGAGGAGCTCAAAAAACTCACCTTTGAGATGATGGATAAGGTTGACAGCGGCAACGTTATGATTTACTGGCAGGTAACCCGCGGAACCGCCGCAAGATCACATGAATTCCCGAAGGACGTCAAGGCCAATTTCTGGATGACAATCAGACCGAAGGAGGTCGCCGTTCCCGAAAAGCCCATTACACTGATTTCGGTTGAGGACACAAGATACCTGCACTGCAACATCAAGACCCTGAACCTCATCCCCAACTGTATGGCGGAACAGGCAGCCAAGGACGCCGGCTGCAACACTGCCGTATTCCACCGCGGTGATATCGTCACCGAGTGCGCTCACTCAAACGTTCACATCATCAAGGACGGCAAAATCATAACTCACAATGCCGATAACCTCATTCTTCCCGGCATTGCCAGAGCCAACCTGCTCCGTCTTGCCGACGTCGCCGGCATTGAAGCCGTACAGCGTCCCTTCACTATGGACGAGCTTATGAACGCCGACGAAGTGTTCACCACATCAACCACCGCTCTGTGCAGCCGTGTCAGCACCGTCGACGGCAAACCCGTCGGTATGAAGGACGAAAAAACCTTCAAAAAGCTTCAGGACGTCTGCTTCGGCGATTTCTTCGCAGCTACAGAAAAGAAATAAATCTCAAGCTTCAAACGCGCACGGCAATCCCGTGCGCGTTTTTTGGGCGGACCGGGGGACGTTTCCGGTGGTTCAAATTGAACCACCGGAAACGTCCCCCGGTCCGCCCATCAAAAATCTGTTGCATATTTCATTTTTTGATGTTATAATAGTTAAAAATATATACAGGAAAGGTTCGGACCATGAAAAAGTTTTTTTCAGCACTCAGCATTATCCTTTCAATGATAATGCTTGCAGGATGCGCGGGCGGACAAACTCCTTCCGAAAGCGTAACTGAAGCGGCAGAAACTCAGCCCGAGGCAACGCAGACGCTTCAGACGGAAACAGAAACGACAGCCGAATCGGCTACAGAAACGCTTCCCGAAACGACGGAAGAAACGAAGGTACAGACTATGCGCGACAAAGAAAAGCTTATCCGCGTGCTGTTCATCGGCAACAGCTTCACCTATTACAACGATATGAATCAGCCCAACGGCATTTTTTATAATATTGCAACCAAGGCCGGCTACAATGTCGAGGTTTCGACGGTTTACAAGGGCGGGTATTATATCAATCAGTTCCTTGACCCGACTGATGAATACGGGGCAAAGGTCCTTTCAATACTCAAATCCAAAACGAAATACGATATCGTAATCGTTCAGGACCAGAGCGCGAACCCGATTGCCGACCCGGGCGACTTTTATCAGTCCGTACGTGAAATGAAAGAACTTATCGACGCGAACGGCGGTGAGATGTGGCTGTACTCCACCTGGGGATATAAGGCGGGGCATTCTTCCCTTTCCACCTACGGCAAGGATACCTATGATATGGAGTACAAACTCCGCGCTGCCTATATGGCCATCGGTCAGGAACTGAACGTTCCCGTTGTCTATGCAGGAGCCGCCATGTCGGATATGTACCGTGATAACCCCAAGCACGACGTTTATCATACCGATATGAAGCATCCGTCGGCAATAGGCAGCTATCTCATAGCATGGACGATTTTCGCCACGGTATTCGGTGAAGACACCCGTGAGCTCAGCTACAACGGTTCAATGAGCAATATCTGTGCAAAGCTTGAAAAAGCCATTGCCTACGACGTTGCAAACAGAGACAACACGCCTCCTGCCGAATATCTGACAAGCTCTGTCGGTATCAAGCGCGCCGAAAAAGCCAAGGCCGATGAAGGAGTTGTCGATTCAACAAAAACAGTGATGCTGACAAAGGCACCTGCCGGCGAACTGCTCAGCGTAATCACACGCAGCTCAACAGATACGGGAAACGGCTGGGGAAAGCTTAACAAGGGTACGGGAACCTTCTCGGGAATAAGAGGAGACAAAGACAAGATTTCATCCCTTGAATACAGCGACAAGGCTCTCACGGACGCCCAGAAGACAGATATCGCAGATATCGGATACGGAGTTTCCGTTATCGGCATCGATCATATGGACTCCTCGAAGAAGGGGACGCAGATTGACACAAATGCGGGAGCTATGACCTCCGTAACCAATCTCGTCAACGGTCACTGGGGCTCGTCATATATGGCCGCTCTGTATTTCGATGCGGAGCGATACAACATAAAAGGCGAAAAGGACGCATCTTCACCGTACACAGGACTTATCACTCTTAACTTCACCGAAAAGAAGACCTTCGGTGCCATAGGTTATTATTCAGGCAGTCTTGACGGCTTTTCACAGGTTCAGGACGTGTACGTGAGCGATGACGGAATCAACTGGACAAAGGTTGAAAGTGCCTGCTACGACGCCCGTCTGACCGCTCTCAAGAGCGTTGACACAGCTGCGCTGCTCGACCCCTGGAATTCAAACAAGCCGACCGTCGGCGTATTCTTCGATATGGCCGGTGCTTCAGGCAAATACATACGCATAGGTATCATCAGCGGCGGCAACATAGATTCAAACACAACGGGTCTTATGGAAATCAACACCCGCGAAATAGCGGTTTATGCTAAATAATTTACCGGGGGACGTAACTGGTGG
>DCGL01000014.1:4561-12799 GCA_002314565.1 Clostridiales bacterium UBA1779 | reverse complement strand
CCACCAGTTACGTCCCCCGGTAAATCACGTCCGAATCCAGTATAACCGTAAACGGGCCGTCGTTGAGCAGTTCGACCTTCATATCGGCACCGAAGATGCCGCGAGCGACGGTCGGGCAGTAAGCCTTGGCAGAATCGAGAATGTACTCGTAAAGAGGAGATGCCATGTCTGGCTTGCCGGCATCAATGAAGCTCGGGCGGTTTCCGTGTGAGCAGTCTGCATAAAGGGTGAACTGAGAGATAATCATCAGCTCTCCGCCGACGTCCGCCATTGAAAGATTGGTCTTGCCGTTTTCGTCATCAAAGATGCGAAGCCCGCAAAGCTTTTTCACCATCTTATCGGCAAGTGCTTTGTCATCGGTCTGGGCAATGCCGCAGAGCACAAGCAATCCGTGTCCGATTTCACCGGTTTTCACACCGTCAACGGTGCAGGATGCATATTTTACACGCTGGATAACAAATCTCATATTATTAACGCCTTTCCAAAAACAAATATGCCGGATTCTGTCATCGCAATTCATCTGTGTCAGAATCCGGCTTTTTTTACCGGTCAGTTTTTCTTTTTTGCCATTTTCTCGCCGAGCTTTCTCCAGGGACCGTCCCAGAGAAGTTCGAAGAGTTTGTCAAAGCCTATCTTGTAATAGAGCGGTTCCGCCCACTTGACAAACCAGTATGCTCCGATTCCGGCAGCAATACCGATTGCCATTCCGGCCAGAACATCGGTGAAATAATGCTGATAGAAATACAGTCTTGAGAAAGCCGTCAGCACGGCGACTCCGTATGCTGCGCTTCCCCACTTTTTGCGGTAGGCAAAAATCGCCGTCGCCGTTTCGAAAATGCAGGTTGTATGTCCCGAGGGAAACGAGAAATCCGTATTGATTTCAATAAGTGGACTGAGATCTGCAATTCCAACCGAATGCTCGTAAAGCTCGTTGAGATAGGGTCTTACTCGGCAAATCAGCGGTTTTAACGTGATATTTGTTGTCAGAGCGCCGAAAAGCAGGGCAAAACCGAGTGTTATGCCTATTCTTCTCGTCTTTTTGAAGCAGATGAGCAGCACGCCGAGAGCTATGCAGATAATTCCGTCCTCTGCAAGCAGGGTAAAGAAGCTCATAATGTAATCGAGAACCGGACACACGAAGGTATCGTGTATAAACTCCAGTACGGCGTAATCAAAAGTGTAGATTGCGTCCATTGGGGAATCCTTTCAGTTTGAAATTCGTAAGACAGTGGGGACAGTTCTCTGAGACAGTGGGACAATCCCCCTGTCTCAACTTAAAAACTCATCCTTTTTTTGCAGCCTCTTCGAGGTCGCTCTCTGTAGTGACGAGCTTGTATACCTTCGGCTCGTCGGGATTTGAAATATCGACGTAGGCCGTCATGGCAAAGGCTTCGTTGTCGTCGTAATACTTGCCGGTCTCGGTGTTGTATCCGTACATTGCAACGGTCATCGAAATGCGGCATTTGAAGGTCGTGTGATTGTCGTCGAGCCACTCGTAATACGAGGTCTGCTCGTCGACGAACGACATCTTCGTCACGCGGTAATCGGACCAGTTATAATAACCGCCGGAAGCCCCCTTGGTCACGTAGCCGTAAATATCCGTTCCCGGCTTGAAATAAACCTTGGTTTTATCCTGCTGCGAAGTCGTGGTCCTGTAATAAATGAAATCGTTGTACTGTTCCGCCATCTGAAGCACGAAATTCTCATACAGCACCTTGATACTGTCGGAAATTCTCTGACGCTGCTCCTCAATGAGGCGCAGACGCTCTTCTTCTTCGCGGCGCAGGCGCTCCTCCTCGGCAATTCTCTTCTCTTCGGCGATTCTCACCTTTTCGTTATAATGGCCGGCAAGAAGCGTCAGATAAGAGTACTCCGCACTGTAAACTCCTTCTTCGTCCACAAGCTCAAGCACGTTGACGGCAGGAGCCCCCATTTCTTCGACGTACAGCGACGAACTGCTGTTTATCTCATAAGTGACGGAAACCGTCGGCTCGGCGAACAGGCCGGAGACCGAATAATTGACCATAACTCTGCCGTTTTCGTCTTCTGCGGGAAAATAAACGGCCTCGTCGAGCGTGACGCGCTTGCCCTCGATATAGCTTTCGTCAAGCACGTTTCCGTTGACCCTTACCGTGGCGCTCAGCGGAGCATAAATCACGGTGCCGTACAGCGGCTTGAGATTGACCGTGATATCCGCAAGAGCGGGATATGCAAGCCCGAGTATTTCGGTCGTGTCATTTCCGGACGTCAGCGTGAAGGAGGCAAAGGTTACGTCCCCTGCGCTGACCGCGTACATATTCTTCGAATCCTCGCCCGAGAAGACCTCTTTATACCTGAGCTCCCCCGAGTTGAGTATTGATGAAACGTAATCGACCGCATTCTGTCTGTCTTCAAGCGAATTCAGCGGATAAACGTTGTAATTCAGTATCGAATCGCTGTCTGCGGTCAGAAAATACTTTTCAAAAACCTTCTCCGCCGCATATTTCGGCTGTACCGCTTCGTATTCTTCGAGTAAGGAGCTCAAAAAAACCATGCAAACGGACCAGATAAGGGCAATGCAAACGATAATCAGTATCCATGTCAGCGTAAAACGGCTGATTCCGCGGCTGTGTTTTCTGTCTGCCATCAGTTCACCCCCGCGGAGCCCACGCAGAAATACGTGGGAATACGCCGCGGCTCGGTAGCTGCGACGTACTTGTTGACAAGTCCCATCTTCTGATACTTATCCAGTGTATTTTCGTCCATATTGAAAAGCTTGAAATACTCTCTGTAATACAGCATTGCAGAGGAGCCTCCGTCGAGCATTCCTGCGGTGACTGCTCCGTATTCATACATCAGCTGCGTCATATCGTTGTAGCTGGCACCGATGCTTGCAGCCGAACGTCCGTCGGTTACGATAAAGATTACGGCACCGTCTTCTCTCTGCCCGATGGCGCAGCGCTGCGCGGGCGAGGAGGACGAATACGTTGAAACGTGCACGTTGCCGCTTTCATCCTTGTAAATAAGCCGGCTCGAGGAGGACTGTTTTGTCGGTCTGAAGCAGACTCCGTCACGCATTCCCGCAGCCTCGGCAGTCGCTTTTGTAAAGCCTTCTTTTACGATGAGACGGTTGTTATTGTCAAAGCCGATGAAGGTCTTCCAGCTCATATCGTCGGCCTGCATTACGCACTGTCCCTTTGAGAAGGTCAGTCCCTGAGGCTTACCGCCGTCTCCCTGACCGCCTATATCCAGGAATTCCCCTGCATTTATCATCGCAACGCAGTTTTCCTTTTCTGCCATCTCATAGAAGCGCTTTCCTGCCTCATTGCCGGAGTAATCGCTTGAGGTTCCGACGTAAACTCTTGACGGGTCTTTGATGATAAGCATATAGGCCTTGAAGTTGGAGCGATTCACGGTGATGTACTGAATACCGTCGATGGCATAATCCCACTCGTTGTATTCGACAACCTGTTCAGAGCCGTCAACGCCCGTGATAACGGCAGTTCCCTCATCCCCGGCAAGAACCGTGATTTCATAGCGCTGTCCGTTTTCATCGGTTACGATTTTCTTTATGTATCTTTCGGCCATTTCAGTCGGAGAAAAAACCGCGTCTCCTTCTTCAGCCGCACGTGCCATAATATCCTCCACCTCATCGGGTGAGAGGACGAGATATGGTACGAATTTCGTTGCGCTTGCCTGCATTGCCATTCCGACAAGCAGATCGCGCATTGAGTCGCTCGGTCCGTGAGCAATTGTAAAAATTGCGGTCCAGACAAGCCCGAAAACGATCAGAATTACAAGTCCGAGAGAAATTGCGATACGCGCAATGACTCTTCCGGCCGGCATTCTGTTTTTCGGCTTTCTTCTTTTTCCGTTTTCGTTGATTTCAATATTTTCAGTCATGTTTCTTTTTCTCGGCAAATACCCAGGCTCTCTGAATACGGAAGTTGACAAAATACAGAACCGTGTCCACAACCATCTTCAGTAGTGTTGAAATAATCGGCATAGTTGTATTGAAGAGAATTTTAAGCAGCTTGACGCAGCCTGCGGATACGAGCATCACCGGAACTGCAAGAGCCGCATATTTCAGAAGCGCTGCGCCGACAGAAGCTTTGTTGCGGAATACCACTTTTTTGTTGAGAATGAAATTGCAGCATGCGGAAATCACGCGCGCAATGGCCGTGCAGACAAACTCGTTCGCAATCGACGGCAGATGCGGTCCCAGAAATTTCGACAGCAGATAAAACGCAAGTAAATCCACCAAGTTTGATATAATCGAGCTTGCAAGGAACTTCAGTATGAGAGAATAAATTCTCACTGAATCCCTGAAGGGACGGAAGTGCGAGGTCTGGTTTTCTTCGATGTAGACGGTTTCAATGGGCTCCTCACAGAAATCAAGTCCCATGCCCTTCATCTCAAGCAGCATATTGGCCTCGTATTCGTATCTGTCGCCCTTGACTTCGAGCATATCCGGTATGAATTCAGCCGGAATTGCGCGCAGCCCCGTCTGAGTGTCGGAGATTTTCAGTCCGCAGAAAACGCGGAAGGCAAAAATCGTAATATAGTTCCCGGTCTTGCTTCTTTTCGGTACGTGAGGAAGCGTAAAATCGCGCACCCCGAGCACCAGCTTATTTTTCTCTTTTATAAGTCTTTCAGAACAGGCGAGTATATCACGGGTTCTGTGCTGCGCATCCCCGTCGGCAGTTACGACTCCGACCCTGTCGGGACGGTTCTCATGAAACCAGGCAAAAGCGGTTCTGAGCGCGGCTCCTTTTCCGCGGTTCTGCGGATGAACCAGCAAAGTCATCGCAGGGTGCTCCTCTTTTTTCGGAAAGAAGGCCTTCTTATCCGGGCTTGACCCGTCATCGACGACTATGATGTCATCGAAGCCGGCCTCCTCAAGGCCGCACACGACGCGCTCCAGCTTTTCGTCAGGCTGATAAGACGGCACGACGACCGTCACTTTTTTCTGTGCATTCAACTCAATATTGTCCATTGTTATACTCCTGCTTATCTTCTGTCGCATCTGCGGATTATCGCAATTCCGAAATACAAAAGCACCACAAGCGCGCCGGCAGATATTACGCACACGAGGGTAAGCATCATTTTTCGTGAGCCGCCCGTATGCTCGATTTCCCTCGGTTCAAAAGTATTTTCGACGGTTTGGGGTTCCGCAGCCTCCGAAATCTCACCTGCTTCGGTGTCAGTTGTAAGCTCGGATACTTCCGTTGATTCAATCGGTTCAGCCGTCGTTTCTTCGACTGTCGTTTCGGGCACTATTTCATCGTACGGTGTCAGATTTTCGAGGAAATCGTTGCATAGACTGTCGGCGGGAACAGCTGCGGCATGTCTCTTGAGTCCGTAATTCAGCGGACAGTTCAAACTTATCTGAGAAGCCTTCTTGACTGAAATCGTTTCAGGCTTAGATACGGGAAAATTTGTCCCCCACATCCACATTTTTATTGTCGACCATCCGGTATACTGGGATTCGTGAAGCAGAAACGCATTCTGCGATACGTTAAATGGTGAAATACCGCCCAGTTCATCGTAATTTTTATCAATCAGGTCAAGAAGAATTTTATTTTCCTCATAGCAGTGGATGTACAGCTTCGGCAGGTCGTACGCCTCAAGTCCACGGATATTTGCCCCGGAATTGGCGGCAATCTCAACTGCAGCGGTAAGCCACTCGGCCGCGGCCATATGCTGTCCGTGTCCCGCCCCGTTCGTGTAAATTCCGGCCTCGCCGTCATACGAATGAGTAACGGCAACAAGCGGGCGGAATCTGCGAATCTGGTATGCAAGCCAGGCAGTGATTTCCTCTTCGGTAAACCCGCTCTTTGCAAAATTTGACCGTGCTCCGCTCAGCGTTGTCGAAAACGCATCGGGAAACTCACTGACCACGGGATAATTGCGAAGACCCGCAGTCCACAAGGCGTCAAGTCTTTCGTGCCAGCGGATATTATCGTTCAGATGCTCGGTAAAGAAAACTACCTGAACCCGAACCTTTCTCACCTGCGTGTAATACGGAATCACTCCGGCAAAATACAGTTGATCGTCATCGCTGTGGCATGAAAGAAGGAGTATATCAGCCGTATCCCAGGCGGTATCCCAAAGCTGAACGTCGGAAGGCACGACCCCCACGCCGTAAACGTGTATTTCAGCAATCTCAGCCCCCTCGGGGAAGGTCAGAGTAACGGATTTCGTGCTGCCGAACACACCGGAGACGTCGGCATATTCGTGAATGAAACCCTTCTGTCCGCAATCGGCACTGCCGGAGCCGGACGTCAGCTTCCACGTGCCGGGAGCCTTGTTGAATTCAATATACAGAAACCCTATATCGCTGTCGCAGCTGAGAATCAGATACCCCCCTGCTGTACCCGAGGCATAGGTATCCTGCTTCCCGTCAACCGCTTTTTCTGTATCCGAAAAGCTTTTCCAGGTTGTTTTGTATTTGATTATCTGAGCAACTGCGTTCCCCTCAGGCTCGGCTGACACAGGATATACTGCCGCCGCCAGAACCGCCTGAATTACAAGAACGATTATAACAGTCAAAGATATTATTCTTTTCATAAACTTCATCCGTATGCTTGATATATAAGTGATTTCGCAAAGTTAGACATAATATTATATCATAATATATTATATAGTTCAATATAAAATACAGCAAAAAACGGACCGCCGTTCCCGTGAAAAAACAAGCACTGCAGGAATCCTCTTTCTTTTCACATATTCATCATTTACAGTTGACTTTTTCATTATATAAAAGTATAATAATATAGTATTTTTTACGTTCGGAGGTCACATGATTAAGTTCGGTACAGGCGGATGGCGTGCCGTTATCGGCGACGACTTCAACAAAGAAAACATTATGCGCGTGGCGCAGGGACTCTGCAATTTGTTGCGCGATGACAAAAAGACCGACAAGCCCATAGTTGTCGGATATGACAGACGTTTCCTGTCAAGCAAGGCTGCCGGATGGATAAGCGAAGTGCTGGCAAAGAACGGCTTTTACGTTCTGACATCTTTACGCAGCGTTCCTACTCCTCTCGTTATGTTCCAGGTTAAGGATCTGAATCTTTATTGCGGACTCGAAGTAACTGCCAGCCACAATCCGCCCGAATATAACGGCATCAAGGTAATCATCGAGGAAGGGCGCGACGCTCCCATCGAATATACGTCAAGACTTGAGGAATACATCGAAAAGGCTGTTCCTCCTCTTCCCGATGCCGAAATCACCGGCGAAATTCAATATATCAAGACTCCTTTCAACGNNTAGCTTCCTGGATTCCATTCTCGGACGCCTGGACACAAAGGCAATTGCGGACTCCGGCCTCAGAATACTGTTCGACAGTATGCACGGCTCAGGTACCTTCCCTCTGATGACGGTTCTCTGCACCGCCCGCTGCACCCTTGATATGATAAACACGAACAAGGATGCATATTTCGGGGGTTCAAATCCCGCACCTGCAGCCGAACTGCTCGGCTACCTTCGCGACAGAGTCGTTTCAGAAAAATACGACCTCGGTATTGCCGTTGACGGAGACGGAGACCGAATCGGCATCATTGACCCGAGCGGCGAATATCTCAGCGCAAACCAGATACTCGTTATGCTTTACAGCTATCTGCACGAGCAGAAAGGCTGGAAGGGTCCCGTTGTACGCAATCTTGCCACAAGCCATATGCTTGACCTTGTCGCCGAGTCCTTCGGTGAAAAATGCTATGAGGTGCCCGTAGGCTTCAAATACATTTCCTCAAAAATGGATGAAGTCGACGCCGTTCTCGGCGGAGAATCGTCCGGAGGTATGACCGTGCGCGGCCATATCAACGGCAAGGATTCGATTTACGCCGCCTCTCTCTTCGTAGAAATGCTGGCCGTTATGAAAAAAACTCCCTGCGAAATCTGGGAAAGCTTCACAGAACGTTTCGGTCCTCACGTTATGCGCGAATCAAACCTCACTTTCAACCCTTGTGACAAGCCGAGAATTCATCAGCTGATTATTGTTGAAAAGAAGCTGCCCGCTTTCGAAAAGCCCGTAGCCCGCGTAAATTACGAAGACGGCTGCAAGGTTTATTTCGAAGACGACTCCTTCGTCATCTGCCGCTTCTCCGGAACCGAACCGCTGCTGCGCATCTTCGCCGAAGCCGAAAACGCCGCCGCTGCCGATGCCGCCATCGCAGCGATGAAGAATTTCTGCATGAACTGACCCACGTCTGTCCCCCCGGTAAATTTTTGACCGGGGGACGTAAGTGGTGGCTAAA
>DCGL01000014.1:4342-4544 GCA_002314565.1 Clostridiales bacterium UBA1779 | reverse complement strand
ACCACTTACGTCCCCCGGCTAAAATACGAATATAATTTTTTAAAATAAAGAGGATACCAAAATGAAAGTAATTATTGCAAAGAATTACGAAGAACTCTCTTCACTCGCCGCCGACATCGTCGGAGGCGTCGTAAAGGCTAAGCCCGACTGCCTTATCGGTCTTGCCACCGGTTCTTCCCCCGTCGGTCTTTACCGCGAGCTC
>DCGL01000014.1:0-4236 GCA_002314565.1 Clostridiales bacterium UBA1779 | reverse complement strand
TCCCCAGAGCTACAGATATTTTATGGACACGAATCTGTTCGATCACATCAATATCGATAAGAAGAACACCGCCGTTCCCGACGGACTGTGCGAAGACCCCGCTGCTTTCGGTCTTGACTATGACGAAAAGATTGAAAAGGCAGGAGGCATCGACGTTCAGGTTCTCGGCATCGGTCCCGACGGACATATCGGCTTCAATGAGCCCGGCGATTCCCTCACTGCTCACACTCACGAGGAAAAGCTGACGGAGTCCACAATTGACGCCAATGCACGTTTCTTCGAAAACCGCAGCGACGTACCGAGAACCGCCATCACAATGGGTATGGCTCCCATTATGCAGGCAAAGAAAATCGTTCTCGTTGCCAACGGAGCAAACAAGAAGCAGGTTCTCTTCGATGCAATTGACGGCAAAATCACAACACAGAATCCCGCATCCGTTCTTCAGATGCATCCCGACGTAACCGTCATCTACTGCGAAAACTGATATGTATCAAAGCCCCGACCGTCATCTCCTTCGGGGCTTTCTCATAACTGCAAAACAATCCTGACATCATCATATATTACACTTCATTTTTAACTAATAACCTGAAAGGATAAAAGCTTTCTTTACAAGAAAGCCGATACTGCAATGAAGAAAACGAAACTGCTTGCCCTGCTTCTGGCTCTCGTCACGGTTCTCGGACTTTTGGCCTCCTGCGGCAGCACCGAAACACCCGTAATAACGACGGAGCAGCTGACCGAAGCAATTACGGAAGCCCCGGCAAAGGATATCACGATTGCCGAAGCCGGAAACGTCGAATACGTTGTTGTCCGAGTAGATAATCTGGGCACGGACTCCCCATCTGTCAGAGAAGCAATCAATCTGCGCAATCTCTTAAAAGAAAAATACGGCACTGACGTCGCAATCAGCACCGACTGGTACAACGACCGTATTGCTCCTCTTCCCGAAAGCGCAAAAGAAATTGTAATCGGCCAGACAAACCGCGTTGAAACCGCAAACGCCCTTGCAAAAATCCGCGAAAAAGACTTTATTATCACCTTCGAAAACGACAGACTCATAATCACAGGCGGCTGCGAGGAAGCCACTGCCAGAGCCTGCGCATATTTCACCGAGAATTACGTAAACAAGGCAGACGGCAGCCTTGTTATCAAAGACGATATCGAATATATCGACAGATATGACTACGTTTATGCATCCGTTGCAATAAACGGCGTGGATATCAGAAAGTATTCCATCGTTTACCCTGCAGATGCTGCAATGCCCGTAAAGTTCGCGGCAATGAACCTTGCCGACTACATTCTTAACTACGCCGGTCTCACCATCCCGCTCGTAACCGACAAGGAAGCCGAGACCGAATATGAAATTCTGGTCGGTGAAACGAACAGAGCCGCCTCAGCCGAGGCTGTGAAGGTCAAGCTTGCAGACGACGAATTCCTGCTTGCAAAATCCGGGAACAAGCTCGTTATGCTCGGCAAAGAATATATGTGCGCCGCAGCCTGCGGAAAGCTTATGAACGTCTGCCTTGCCGCTACAGGATTGAACACAGCCGCCAATGCCGTGGATATTCCCGAAATTGCCGCGGCAAAGCCGGATAAACCCGTCTGGAAGGAAACGCAGAACGTCATTCTTATGATAGGCGACGGTATGGGCCGCAATCAGGTCCTTCAGACCATTGCCGACGGCAAAATCTCAAGATGGGAAGGCGACACTTTCCCGGGACAGGCGTACTGCACCACATATTCTTATTCGGTACAGATAGGCAAATCCTCGTATACCGACTCGGCAGCCTCCGCAACAGCTCTTGCAACCGGTTATAAGACATATAACGGTTACGTCGGTCTGAGCCCTCAGAAAAAAACGATTAAGAACGTACGTGAGCTTGCCAATGAAATCGGTGCCAAAACATCCATTCTCACAACGGATAAAATCACCGGAGCAACCCCTGCTGCCTTCCTGGCTCACGAGCCGGACCGTGACAGCACCGAAAACATTCAGACACAGATAAACAAGGTAGTCGCGGATGACAAGGTTCAATACTGCAAGGGTTCGGTAGAAAATGCACTTTTCGCCGACGTCCGCGAATCTCTTCAGCTCATCTCAGACAACGGAAGCCGCTTCTTTACTATGATTGAAGAAGCTTTCCCGGATAAAGGAGGCCACAACAATGACCTTGCCAAGATGATGACGGGTGTCAAGAGACTCAACGAGTGCGTAAGCTATGCCGCCTGCTTCACTATGATGCACCCGGACACAGCCCTCATCGTTACTGCCGACCATGAAACCGGAGGCCTGACTCCTTCCGGAAACACATATACCTACACTGTCACAACTCACACCAATACCGACGTTCCCGTTTACGCCATCGGAGCAGGAGTTCAAAACCTTATTGGTTCAGGCAAGATTGACAATCTTGATATTTCCCGCTTCATCGCCAAGACCTACGGAGCCTCAAGCTGGGGACAGAAATAAAACCGTTATGATAAAAAAACTGCCCGGTGCTGATTTTCAGCACCGGGCTCGATTTATTTAATCTGCCGTAAGCTTCTGGTTTGTTGCCTTGAGTACAGCGTCAATGGCTTTGCTGTACTGCTTGTATGCAGTGGCAATGCTTCCGGAAGTATATCCTGTATTTACTGCAGTCATAATATCCGTGCAGAACAGGTCGGCAAGCTCATAAGTGATAGTGTTCTTTACGATATCGAGGTTTGCGGAAGCCGTAGCTTCGGAAACTCTCTTGGATCTGATGGTGATGTCATAGTATGCGGGCATTACGGTCGTGGATGATGCGTATGACCAATAATCCATAATCTTTGCAAGTCTGTCCAAATCGATGGAGGCCGCATTCGGTACTGACCATACGAGACAGTACTTATCAACCTTGTGATAATATCTTTCCTGGTTTGTATCGTATTTCGGGTTGGGCATTACACCGTAGTCATCAGCCATTTCGTTGAATCTTCCGGAAACGCTTGTTCCGTTCTGAACGAAGAGGAAGTGACCTTCTGCAAACATCTGACGTCCGAAATTCCACTTGCTGTCTCCGGCTGCATTGAAGGTCTGAGTGCTGTCATAGGTAAGCGAGGTTTCTTTATCGACGAAGCAGGTCTTGAGAATATCGGTTATTGCCTGAATCTTATCGATCTTGTCTTCAAGAGTGCATTCAATTTCGCCATCGGAATTGACATCGGCAAAGGTCAGTCCGCAGGCAACGAACAGATGCATATAGTTTCCGTTGGAAGAACCGGTTTCGGCAAGCATACCGTATCTTCCGAGTGTTCCGTCCGTCTTTATATCCGAAACGGACTTGACCATTGCAACAAAGTTTTCAAGTGTCCATTCGTTCTTTGCCTGAAGTGCATAGGGGTCAGTCAGATTGAAGTCGATGACAATCTGCTTGTTGAAATACAGAAAACGTGTTCCGGAAAGGTTTGAAATACTTACGTCATTGACAAGGAAATAATTCTTTCCGCCTACTCTGTAACCGTCAAGGCAGTTTGAATCCCACCAAGGGTTGGAATAATCGATATTCAGCTGATTTACGTCATAGAGAAGCCCCTGAGTCGCAATTGAAGAAAGTGTTGTGCGCTGATCAAGAACGATATCGTACAAAAGATCGCCGGCGGCGATATCCTTGCTGATAGTGCTTCCGGGGCTCTTCTGAGATTCATCCAGTACAACAATGATATTGTATTTTTCCTGAAGCATCTGATTGCGCTTCAGAGTGCTGTCATTCATCAGGTCGCCGTTTTCGGTTTCAGCCCAGATGTGCTGCTGATAGTACGTACCTGCGCTTGTGCTTCTGGCATAAACGGTAAAGTTTGCTCCATTGTAATCGGCATCCGGAAATACCGGCTCTGTTTCTGCGGGTTCGGTTGAAATCTCCTGTGCTGCAGCAGTCGTCTGCACCTCCGGAGCTTTCGTTTCGTCCGGGGTTGCCGTGTCACCGCACGATGCAAGCAGGGAGGCAAGCATAAGTACGGAAAGTAAGAGAGAGGCGAACCTTGTGATTTTTTTCATTGTTTTTCTCCTTTTTCTTATTTCTGTCATTCCTGAAATCATTTTTTGCAAGCACAAATGATTTCACTCACAATTCACTTGGTGCATTAATTATACTAAAGATTATTTTAAAAGTCAATGAAAAAAGCACCGTTTTTACCTGCTGATTAACCACGGTACTGAAAAAAGGCGGCGCAATAAACGTTTCCGTTAATCCCAAGTTTGACAGGATCATATTT
>DCGL01000084.1:4205-12879 GCA_002314565.1 Clostridiales bacterium UBA1779 | reverse complement strand
TTGATGTTACTCCATTTGGAATGTCCTGACATGGATATATACCTCTTTATCAAATAAAATTAAATCTGTTTCGTTTTCTTCAGGCAGATAAGCGAGAAGGCGGTTCCGAGAACCGTGTTGACTGCATAGGTCAGAGCCTTACGTGTGGCTGCAACATCGGCATCGTCTGTTACAAGGATCTGGCAGTTGTGATAGAAGCGGTTGAAGGAGGCCGACAGGTCAAGTATAAAGCGTGTGATGTATGAAGGCTCGTAAGCCTCGATGGCGGCGCTTACGCGTTCGGGGAACTGAGCGAGAACCTTTACGAGCTCGTGTTCTTCATCGGTCGTAATCTTTACCTTTTCAGGCATAGTCACAGTTCCGCACTTTTCAAGCAGCGAACAGGTTCTTGCGTAGGTGTACTGAACGTAAGGACCGGTGTTTCCTTCATAAGAGAGGGCGTCCTCAAGCATGAAGTTGATGTCCTTGATTCTGTTGTTTGAAAGGTAATAGAATACGATGGCTCCGACACCGACGGCTTCTGCGATTTCTGCACGCTTCTCAGCGGACATATCGGGGTTCTTCTCTGCCGTGATTCTGTCAACCTTTTCAATTGCCTGGGCAAGAAGCTCTTTGAGCAGAATTACGTTTCCGGTTCTGGTGGCAAGCTTGGCTCCGTTGATGGAAACAGTGCCGTAGGGAACGTGAACGAGGTTATTGTAAAAAGGATAACCCATCATTTCGACAACCTTGAACCACTGTGCAAAATGCAGTGACTGGGCGGCGGAGGTCACGTAGATGGCCTTGTCGAAATTGTAGGTATTGTATCTGTAATATGCTGCCGCGATATCTCGTGTCGGGTACAGAGTTGAGCCGTCCTTCTTCAGAATAAGGCAGGGGGGCATATTGTACTGTTCAAGGTCAACGATTGAAGCTCCGTCATCAATCTTGAGAAGACCGAGATCGCGCAGCTTCTGAACCTGAGCGGGCATTTTATCCGTATAGAAGCTTTCACCTGCGTATGAGTCAAACTCGATGTCAAGCTGTTTGTAGGTCTTGGAATATTCGGCAAGGCTTATGTCCTTGAACCATTTCCAGAGGGCGATGTTCTCTTCGTCACCGAGCTCGAGCTTGTGGAATTCGGCACGTGCTTCGTCGTTGAGGGCTTCGTTCTTCTCAGCTTCGTTGTGGAAGCGGACGTAAAGCTCGACAAGGGCGTCACACCCTCCCTTTTCAACGGCTTCCTTATTGCCCCACTTGCGGTATGCAACTATCATCTTGCCGAACTGGGTGCCCCAGTCGCCGAGATAGTTGATGCCGACGCAGTTGTAACCGGCAAATTCGTGAAGCTTTTTAAGAGAATGACCGATAACCGTGGTTCCGAGATGTCCGATGTGGAAGGGCTTTGCGACGTTCGGGCTTGAATAGTCGAGAACGACGGTTTTTCCGTATCCGTTCTTCGGTGAGCCGTATAACTCTTTGTCAGCGAAAACTTCGGAGAGCGTAGACCCGGCCAGGGCATCGGGCGAGATTTTGAAATTCAGATAGCCGTTGAGAGCCTCCGCCTTGAAATCAGTCTCGCCTTCAAGGGCAGATGCGAGTGTCAGGGCAATCTGAACGGGTGAACGGCGCAGCATTTTCGAGAGCTTGAAGCAAGGAAGGGCCAGATCCCCCATAGAGGCGTCAGGCGGATATTCAATCAGTGCTTCGGTATCGTCAACGTCAACGACCGTTCCGGGAAATGCAGAAGCGCACGCAGTGCTGATTTTTTCTGCAATCAGTTTTTTGAATTTTTTCATTGGTTAAACCTTTATATTGATTAATTTATTCCGTAATATTGTCTATCATGTCTATTGCGGCCTGTCTCTGTGCCTCACTGACGCTGATACCGCCGAGTATTCTCGATACTTCGGCAATACGTCCGTCGCGGTCGAGCTTCACAATCTGCGACAGTGTCCGTCCGTTTTCTTCATACTTTGAAATCTTCATATGAGTATCTGCCAGAGACGCAACCTGTGCAGAATGAGTCACGCAGATAACCTGAGAATTTTTCGATACCTCCAGCAGCTTGTGTCCGAGCTTGCGCGAGGTCTTGCCGGATATACCCGTATCGATTTCATCGAACACGAGGGTTCCGCCGCCTCCTGCGGCAGATACGGCACAGCGAAGAGCAAGCATAACTCTTGAAAGCTCACCGCCGGACGCGCATTTTTCAAGCGGCAGAAGCGGCTCGCCGGGATTGGCTGCCAGCATAAAATCAATGCTGTCAAAGCCGTTGTCAGTGGGCTTTTCAGCCAGTGTAACGCTGACTTCAAACTTGACCTTCGGCATATCCAGGTATTCAAGAATGTCACGCACGTCGGACCGGATTTTTTCTCCGGCAGAACGTCTTGAATCTGAGAGGGCAAGGGCAGCCTCGGAAAGTTCTTTGTCAAGCTTTGCAATCAGCTTTTCTTTGTCCTTTATGAGCTGATCCGAATTTTCGATTTCGTCAAGCTTTGCCTTGGACTTTTCATAGAAGTCAATAACGGATTCAATGTCCGGTCCGTATTTTCGCTTGAGTTTGTTAATTGTTTCAAGTCTTGACCCGATTTCGTCAAGTCTTGCGTCACTGTCACCAGAAAAATCATAATTCTCCGAAAGACTTTCGGTTTCAGCGGCGATATCGTCGAGTTCATATCTGCATTCCTTCAGTCTTTCAACGAGAGAAGCATATTCGGGGTACATTGGAACAAGCTTTTCAAGAGCTTCGGAAGCTCTGTCCGCAAGGTAGGAGGCCGTAATTCCCTTTTCGTTGTGCACAAGGGCTTTCAGCGCAGTTCCCGTGCATTTCCTGAGTTTTTCGGAGCCCTCGATTCTTCGTTTTTCGTCAAGGAGCTGTTCGTCTTCGCCCTTATGCAGCGAAGCGGCTTTAATCTCTTTTATCTGAAAAGTTAGAATGTCGCGCAGTTGTTCTTTCTCCGCTTCATTTTTGCGAAGCTGAGTAAGCTCCCTCTGTGTATCACGCCAGCTTGAATATACTTTTCTGTAAGCTTCAAGAAGAGCGTCGTTCTTTGCGCAGTTGTCAAGCAGGTCCGTACGCGACTTCATATTTTCAAGAGTCGCCGTATCGTCCTGTGAATGTAAGGACAGAAGAATCTTTCCTGCATCAACAAGCAGCTGCTTTGCGACGGGTCTTGCGTTTATACGACCTGACGATTTACCGTCGGCTGTCAGACTCCTTTCAATAATTACCTCGCCTTCATCCGCTTCGATACCGAGAGAAGCAAGGGCCTCGGTCTCAGCGTCTGTCAGACTGTCGAACACGGCTGTGACGCACGCACGTTCTTCACCGGTTCTGACAAGGTCACGTTCGGCCTTTTTGCCGCAGACGAAGGAAAGGCAGTCGATGATTACCGACTTTCCCGATCCCGTTTCACCGCTGAGAACGGTAAAACCGGTACCGGGGTTCAGTTCGAGCTGTTTAATTACAGCTGCATTCTCAATAAAGAGTGTTTTTAACATTTATATCGGATTACCGGAAATCATTGAGTGAATGTTCTCGGATATGAAAGCGGCATCTTCAACGGTTCTCGTTACTATGATGATTGTATCGTCTCCTGCGACGCAGCCGAGAATTTCGGGAGTGTCCTGAGAGTCAAGTCCGACGGCAACGGCGTTTGCCATACCGGTTCTCGTCTTGACAACTACGTTATTGAGGGCGTAGTCAATTGACACAATTGAAGCCGCGAAGGCCGAGGCATAATCGTGTGAGCTTTTGTCCGAGGCTTTAGGAGGAAGCGAATACTTGAGCCCTCCCTGACCGTCGCTCGCTTTTACGACGTTCATCTGGCGAAGGTCACGGGAAACGGTTGCCTGAGCTGCATCGTAGCCTGATTCGCGAAGAAGTTCAATCAGCTCTTCCTGCCTGCCAATGTTGTGTGTCGTGATGAGTTTTGCAATAGCAATCTGTCTTTCGTTTTTCATTTCCTGCTCCTGTATATTTCAGTCGATTTTTTTGCAAAGGCTGTGATAGTATCTCTGAGGTTTGACTCTTACGAGCTTTGCTCTCTGCCCGCTGTCACTTATTGTGAGAATATCGTTTTTCTGAAGACGGAGTACAAATTTACCGTCAACGGTAAGAGGCGCATCATTGAATCTTGAGCCGGAGCTCTTCAGTTCAAGCTGTGATTCTGAAGGAAATACCGTGGGTCTTGCCGAAGGTGAATGAGCACAGATGGGAGTGACACAGAAGCAGCTCATTCTCGGGTCAATGACGGGTCCCCCGGCTGAAAGTGAATATGCGGTGGAGCCCGTCGGACTTGAGACAATAATTCCGTCAGCCCTGTAATTACCGACAGGATTTCCGCTGTCAAAAAGTGAAAGTTCGACGATTCTTCCGGTTGAACCGTTTGAAACGACGACGTCATTGAGTGCAGTTCCGGAGTAGAGTATCCTGTCACCTGACTTGACTTCCGCACGCATAACGAAGCGTTTTTCAATACGGTAATTTCCGTCTATAACATCTCTGATTCTGTCAAGTTCGTTGGCTTCAAGCTCGGACATATATCCTACGTGCCCCTTGTTGATTCCGAGGACTGCGGTATTATGATCTGCAGTCTTCCGGCAGGCGTCAAGCATGGTGCCGTCGCCTCCGGCAACGCAGAGTATATCCATACTGCCGTAAAGCTCGGATACCGGAACGAATACAGCATCCTGAATATTCATTTCTTCCCTTGTCTGACGGTTATTCGCAAGGAATATGGGGAAATATACCTCAGCGCCTGCCTGACTTGCAATTTTTGCAGCCCTGTAAACGCAGTCGGCTTTGTCCTGAATATTGAAATTTGTCAGAAAACCGATTTTTATCATGATTAATTCTCTTCTCGGCCAATAGCCGGGTGTATTTATTCAAATAGATTTCTGTCTATCGCGAAGACCATTTTCTCTTTTCCGAAAAGGGCGAGATATTCGTGATTTCCGTCACCGCCGGTGATGGGAGAACGGATAAGCTTCTGCATATAGAGTCCGCAATGTTCGGCGGAAATCTGAACGTTCTGTGCGCTTCTTGCCCTGTCGGCGGCTTTTTTGACTATACCGCCTTTTCCTACAGCCGTCCGTCCGGCTTCAAACTGAGGTTTTATCAGGCTGATAAGTATGCCGTCATCTTTAAGACGCGAAGCAATGGCGGGCAGGATAAGCGTCTGGGAAATAAACGAAACATCCATAACCGCAAGGTCACAGAGTTCGGGGATTTCATTTTCCGAGAGACTGCGTGCGTTGACTCCTTCGAGATTTACGACTCTTTCATCTGAGGTGAGCTTCGGATCAAGCTGTCCGTGACCTGAGTCAACGGAGTAAACTTTTTGTGCTCCTGCTTCAAGCAGACAGTCGGTAAAACCTCCGGTTGATGCGCCGATATCCATGCAGATAAGGTCTTCGGGGTCAATTGCGAACATTTTCAAAGCGTAGGAAAGCTTCATTCCGCCGCGGCCGACGAAGGGACAGGTTTCCTGAAAAACGACCTGTCTCGGATAGCTGACGTCTATGTCCTGAGCGGGCTTTGAAACGGTCTGACCGTCGATTCTGACAAGTCCCTGCTCAATGCTTTTCCTTGCGGCTTCACGGCTTTTGGCGTAGCCTGCACGGAACAGAAATACGTCTGCTCTCATTTGCGGCGGTTGAGGAGCATCACGGCAAGTGCTTCAAGAATTCCGTCCTTGTCGTAAGGCTTTATTGCGGCAATGGCTTCATCTGTGATTTTTTTCGCATAGGCGAAGGCCTCGTCGCGGTTCATATAGGTCATAAAGGTCGTTTTATTGTGCTCCTTATCACCGCCGACGCTCTTTCCGAGCTCTTCGGGGGTCGATTCAACGTCGAGAATGTCGTCGATAATCTGGAAAACCAGACCGATGCCTGCTGCATATTTATCGGCTGCCTTGATTCTTTCGTCGTTTTCGGGAATGCCTGCTGCTATGCAGCCGAGCTCGGCGGATACTCTGATCATTGCTCCGGTCTTGAGGGCGTGAAGCTTGTGAAGAGTATCTATGTCGAGTTTTTGGGTCTCACCGCGCATATCGGTAAGCTGACCGCCGACCATTCCGTCGCTGCCTGCGGCTTTTGCAAGTGCGCGAACGGCTCGGACTGTGAGTGACGGCTCAGCGCCGGAGTTCGCAAGCGTTTCAAAGGCGCGAATTGAAAGCGCATCACCTGCAAGCAGGGCCTTTGCTTCTCCGAACATTACGTGACTTGTCGGACGACCGCGGCGTAATTCATCGTCATCCATACAGGGCAGGTCGTCGTGTATGAGCGAGAAGGTGTGGACCATCTCGACTGCGGCGGCAAAGCTCAGCGCAATCTCACCGTCGCCCCCGAAGCTGCGGCAGAATTCGGTCACAAGAAAGGGGCGGATTCTCTTTCCGCCGGCAAGCAGACTGTATTTCTCGGCTTCATAGCAGCCGTTAACATCCGGGTCTTTGCAGTCAGTCGGAAAGCAGGAAATTATCTTTTTTTCTACTTCAGCGGCATTTTGAAGCAGCGCAGCTTTGATATCAGTCATTGCCGTCTGCCCCGACTTCCGTAATTTTCTGTCTTGCGTTTTTCAGCTTTTCAGAGCAGAATCTGACAAGCTTTACGCCTTCTTCGTAATATTTCATTGATTCTTCGAGCGGAGCCTTGCCTTCCTCAAGCAGACGAACGGTCTCGCCGAGCTTTGCAAGAGCTTCCTCGAAGCTCATTTCTTCGTTTTTATTATCAGTTTCTTTTTTCATAATCAAACCTCGGTTTTGCCTTTGCTTTCAACCCGGTTGACTACGGCTTCCGCCGTTCCGTCACGGAATCCGAGCGTGATTCTGTCATCGGCCTTGAGCTGAGTTGAGCTTGTCAGCACGTCACCGTCCTTGCGTACCATAGTGTATCCGCGGGAAAGCACCTTGAGCGGACTCAAGGCTTCAAGTCCGGCACAAAGAGCTGCAAGCTTTTTGTCGTTCCTGTCGAGCATTGAGTTTATCGCATAATCCATATTGCGGCTCATTGCAAGCAGACGCTCGTCATACGCATCAATTACTCTTTCCGGGGAAGCCAGAACGCTTGATGATGCGTATCTGTCGAGCTGCTTTTTGTAAATATCAAGTCTTGAAACGATTGCAGACGTCATTCTCTGTTCTGCGTTTTCAAGACGTTTTATGAGCTCCTGCCCGTCCGGAACCGCAAGTTCGGCTGCGGCTGAAGGTGTCGGAGCACGCAAATCGGCAACGAAATCGGCAATGGTGAAGTCAGTCTCGTGCCCGACAGCTGAAATAATCGGTATGCAGGAGACCGCAATAGTTCTTGCCAGCGTCTCGTCGTTGAAGCAGTTGAGGTCCTCGAAGGAGCCCCCTCCTCGCCCTGCAATTATCACGTCTACGGTCTTCTCTCTGTTGAAATATCTTATTCCCTCGGCAACCGAAGCGGCAGCGGAGCTTCCCTGCACCAGAGCCGGATAAAGAATGATTTCGGCAAGAGGATATCTGCGGCCGAGAATGTTGAACAAATCACGGACTGCAGCTCCGGTAGCAGACGTTACGATTCCGATCTTACGCGGGAATTTCGGTATCGGCTTTTTTCTTGACTGATCGAACAGCCCTTCTGCACTGAGCTTTGTCTTGAGCTTTTCAAACGCCGCATAAATGTCTCCGAGTCCGGCATCCTGCATGGCAGTTACGTAAAGCTGGTATGAGCCGTCTCTCGGGAATACCGAAACCCTTCCGTACGCTATGACGTCGCTTCCGTCCTTCGGGATGAAGTTGAGTCCCGACGCACTTGAGGCGAACATCACGCATCTGAGCGTGCCCTCTGCGTCCTTCATCGAGAAATACAGGTGTCCCGAGTAATGTCTCTTGAAGTTTGAAATTTCGCCTCTGACTGCAACGGCATTCAGAAATCCGTCACTGTCCATAAGCATCTTCACATACTCGTTGAGCTGAGATACACTTACGTATTTCTTTGCTTTTTCATCAAAATTCATCGTGTACCTCGAATTAATTCACTGAAAGGTTCTTTGTCGCTTGTGATTGGGAATTACCGGAAAAGGGCTCCCCAAGGTAATACTGTACTCAGAACTCAGTCGGGATCATCCGTTGAGCTTTCGCTTTTGGGCTCCTCACAGCTAACGGCAGCCCCTGCTTCTTTTTCCTTGAGTACGGAGTTCAATACTCCGTTTACAAAGCCCTTTACGGTCTTTGCATCATCGTATTCTTTCACGATTTCAATGGCTTCATTGAGGGCAGCCGTGTCGGGAATGTCAGTGAAATACATCTCATATACTGCTGTTCTCATAACGGCAAGTGCAACGGGGGAAATACGGTTCTTATTCCAGCCCTTTGCGAATTTCAGGATTTTTTCGTCGACGAAATCAAGCTTATCGACAACCCCGAAAAAAGTTTCTCTGATATACTTGTCAGAGTCAAGCTCTCTGACCTCGCGTGCAAGATTGTAAATGTTTTCAGCGCTTTCGCCTTCTTTGAATGCGTATTCAAAGCAAAGCGACATAACTTCTCTTCTGGCCTCTGATCTTTTCATGTCAGAATTCCTTTCATATGCGGACAGCCCGCACAAACCCATTTAATTTATCCTGATTATTATACTATATATAGCAGAAAAAGTCAACCAAAAAATGAATATTATGGTGAATATGTGAATAATTAGTATTCGAAAATCAGCCGGGGGACGTATGTGG
>DCGL01000084.1:0-4171 GCA_002314565.1 Clostridiales bacterium UBA1779 | reverse complement strand
CCACATACGTCCCCCGGCTGATTTTGAACCATCGGAAACGTCCCCCCGGTTCACTTCTTGCGGTATTTTTTATCCTCTTTCACCGCGTCTCTGACTTTTTTTAAGGTAAGAGAAAGAAGGAGCACGACGATGAGGTAAACGACGAGGACGGTAACGAGGCCGACGAGCTTTTCGGCACCGCTCTGTTCGTCATAAATCGGAAGAACGATGAAGAGATAGCAGCCGGCAACGGTGACCGGACAATGAAGCATCCAGCGCAAGACTCCGGTTATTTTCTCTGAAGTGCGGATACTTGTTGCCAGTGAAATCACCATTGCAGCAGGAACAAGCAAAAGCGTCCGGGATGTAGGAAAATTCGGGTCGCTGTCTGCGATAAGATAAATGAGGTTAATAAAAATAACAAGAATGCTGTAAAGGATACATGACTCAGTGAGCCAGTGCTTGAAACCGGATTTCATTTATATACGTCAGCCTTCCTGTGTGGAAGCTTCCTTTCTTTTTGATGGATATTACGCTTTGCCGATAAACTGAATGCTGCATAGTATTTCGGACATTATCGGACAAATTTAAAGATACGGGCACTTATTACTTTCCGAACGGATTGTAATCAGCATAAATCGGGCAGTGGTCGGATGCGGTTGAAACTTCTTTATCACGGATAATTGTGAAGCCTGCGAAATATACTCCTCCGAAACCGAAAATATGGTCGATACTCTGACCCGTTCCCGGAGTGCCGTTCTTATAGCTGAACGAGGTCTTGTAACCGGCATTGGTTTTGAGTTTTGCGGTAGTTTCCGCATCAGTAAAGCCGGCGCCCGTGATGATTTTGAACGGCTCTGAGCTGCTGTTGAAATTGCAGTCACCGTTGATTGTAATCGGAATTTCGCCGTAAGACGCATAAATCATATCCTTGATTTCAAGCATCTGATTTGCGTTGTCGATTCTGAATTTCAAAGCCAGAGCCGAGCGGTCGGAATCTGTCAAATTCTTGTATTCGTCGTAATCCGCGGATACAACAGCACCATGGAAATTAATCATGGCAAAGCGCTGACCGTCCTTTGTGTCGAAAACAGCCCAGGCAAGGCTCTTGGTGTTGGTTCCCGTATAGCGGCTTCTCAGCCATTCAACTCCTGCCTTTACAAGCGTGAGTTTTTTTGAGTTGTACACGATTGGGGTATAGCAGAGCGTCGAACCGCCCGTGTGATATTTCTGCGCAAATTTGTATTCCTTGAAAGTAGTGATGAAAACCCCGATTACGTTGTTGTGAATTGCCTTGTTGCTTTCCTGAAAACCGATAAGGTCCGGCATATATTTTGAAAGAATCGCAATTGCGTCTGCGTTGTTTCCGACGTCGCAGCCGAGATTATAGCTGAGCAGACGCAGTGTTGCTCCTTCGGCAAGCGGAGGTCTGGTCTCTTCCCTGACGCCCTTGTATTCAAGAGTTGTGCTTAAAGTCAGCGAATCCGCAGCTGAGGTATTTACGTAATTTTCGATGAAATAATCCACCGCAACGGCAGTCGCATAATCGTTCTCTCCGATAATGAGAAGCTTGTCGTCAACGGCCTTTATGATATACTCGTTCTCACCTAGACCGGACAGAGCGTCAACGGATTGTTGACGGTTGGTGCTTCCTATGAGAATTTCGTATGCTTCGTAGGTGATTACGTCTTTATTGAAGGTTCCCATAACAAAATCCGTGCCGATTCCGGCGGTGAATGCTGTACCGTATTTGGCTTCAAGTGCTTTTTTGAGCTTTACGCTTGCGTCGGTAACGATCTGTCCCGCAAGGTCCGCTCTGATTATTTTATACGGTGTTTCGGAGCTCAGCAGATTTATATCCGCAGGCAACTCCGGCTCTGTCTGTTCAGCCTCTGTATGTGTGTCGGAGGAAACAGTGTTTTCGGTCTGTCCGCAGCCGAAAACAGGCAGAAGAATTGCCGCAATCAGTGCAAAAATCAGAACAAATTTCTTTTTCATTACGTTAACCTTTCTGATAGGAAATAATGCAAAATAAAGCAGTTAAGTGATATAATCATATGAATAAAGCCGTGATATTACTCAAAGCAGTTCGAGCACTGCCGCGTTTTTCCGGCCTCTGCGGCTGAGTGGATTGCCCCCGAAAGAATGACCTTGCTCTTCGACAGTGATGAGCAATTCGGGACCTGATGGTATACGCTTCCGCCTTCGGTCCAGAACACTATTGTGTTGCCGGAGGCATCGGTTTCTGCAGCATATTTCGGAGCCGTCGTTTCATCGAGCATTGCTTCAATTGATGAAATTGCCTCTGAATCGAGCTTTCTTCCGCCGTAAAAATCATCATCTTTTCCGGATGAGCAGGAGCACAAAAGCAGACACAAAGCAAGCAGATTAAGTATCTTTTTCTTCATTTGAAATTCTCACTCCGTTATCAGCCTTTGTCCGAGAGAAAGCTGTCAAGCAGTTCCCTGTGAAGCCCTGAACATTCGTATGCGTTTCTGAAATCCGACAGTTCGCGGAAGCAGATTTCAAGGTCGGAAAGAAGAAACAACAGCACCGGCTGAGGTATGATTTTTTCCCCGTAAGCTATCTCACGGATAATATTGCAGGCTTCTCTGTAATTTGAAGTCTTCATAAGCGTACGTGCGTGGATGTGTTCGCGGTAGAAGCTTGTATCACTTTTTTGCGTTGAAAAACAGTTCAACGCGATGCTGTCTACAGCGCGCTGATCTCTTGAACCTGAAGGTCTGTAAAGCAGATAATAAAGAGTGAAAGGATCGCTGATGGCTTCTCTTCCGTCCTTGTCTGGAACGAAGCCTTCCTGGGAAAAGGCGGGTGATATGTCCTTCAGACATTCAAGGTAAATACCGCTTTCAAAATACATAACACGGCACAGAAACCCGTCAGGATACATACGGTCGAAGTCTGAACGGCACAGTGCCCTCAGCTGCATAAACCGTGCTCCTGCCTGACGAAGTTCACCGCAGTTGAAGCATTCTTTAGCAAGATTGTAAAGGCAACCAAGCTCATATCTGTGGGTCTCCGAATCACCGGGATTCTGAAGCTCACAGTATCGCAGGCACATCTTCCAGTCGTTTCTGGCGAAAGCCTGGCGTATTTTCGTAAGCTCGGTGCTTTTTCTGTAAATATGGTCCTCATTTTCGTCGGCGATGAGAAACCCCGGTGAAACCCCGAGTCTCTCTGCAATGTAAACAAGTGTAGAAATGGACGGGAGCGATGAACCGTTTTCAATGCAGGAAAGCATGTTTCTTGTAATTTCCTCACCTGCGAGCTCCTTCTGGGTCATCTTGAGCTCCCGGCGAAGTGTTTTGATTTTATTGCCTATATTCACCGTAGTCCTCCTTCCTTTTTATAAACGTAAATTAATTTTACCACAAAAAGATGTATTTATCAAGAATTTAAACAGTCTTCATTAAAATATCATAATATTATCTTCCAATACTCATTAAAAACTTGACTCATATTGCCACTTGTGATATAATATTTGGAAATATCCGGAGGTTGCTTCATGAAGGAATTAATTGATGCTATCAATAAAGACGGCGAACTCAGACCGGGCGGAGTCGTTCTGGTTTCGAATTTTCTCAATCACAGAATGAGAACCAGTCTCATCGACCATATCGGTGAAGAGTTTTACCGTCTCTTCAAGGATACAAAGCCTACTCTCATTCTTACAATTGAAGCTTCCGGCATTGCAATGGCGGTTATGGCAGGCAGATACTTCGACATCGACGTTCTTTTTGCCAAGAAATCCGCATCAAAGAACATACACGATGATGTTTACACTTCAATGGTACGTTCCTACACCCACGGAACCGTATTCGAAGTCAGAGTTGACAAGAGATTCATAAGTTCAAGTGACAGAGTCCTCATTATCGACGATTTCCTTGCTGACGGAGAGGCTCTCAGCGGAATGATTGACATCTGCCGCAAAGCAGGAGCCGAGGTTGTCGGTGCCGGTATCTGCGTCGAAAAATCCTTCCAGCCCGGCGGAAAGAAAATCCGCGCTTCGGGAATCAACCTTCATTCTCTTGCTGTCGTTGACCTCAACGAAGACGGCACAATCACCGTACGTGAAGAAGAATAAAAAACAGGCTTGCCGGAAAGTTGCAGCCACATAAGGAAGTAATTACAAAATAACGTGGCACGGCAAATCGAGTAGGAGGTCACCCAT
>DCGL01000050.1:13906-36947 GCA_002314565.1 Clostridiales bacterium UBA1779 | reverse complement strand
ACATGAGCTGCGGGTGATGATATAATGCGTATGATATAATTCTTTTGTCGGAAAGGCAGGAGTTCAACAGATGAAATTCCGGCGCAGACTCTTATGTTTGATACTTGCATGTTTCTGTCTGTCGGGCTGTACCTTTGCGGATACGGAGCAGGAGGAAACGGACCGGGCGGAAACTGAAAATTCGGGTACCGGTTACAATTCAGAGAGCACAGCAGAGGTGAGTGACGTGCAGACAGAAAAGGGAAGTAAAGGCGATAATCCTATTGAGGATTACGTTATTGTATATGACGCATCGAAGATGCTTTCAGTCAGGACTGCACACAGGATTGCAGAAGCCTTTCTGTCAAACCGCGGAATCTCGCTGTCGCTTCTCCCGGATTCGTATCCGGCGGCTGAAAACGAGATAATCATCGGAGAAACAAACCGCAACAGTGGCAACGTTTCACTTGAAAACGACGCTTATTCCATCAAATGCGGAAAGGGAAACGTCACGTTTCGTGCAGGGTCGGCTCTTGCTTTATACAATGCGACTGACGTTTTCGTTGCGGCAATACGCAACGACGATACGTTTGAAGAGCTGAAGACCGGGACGTACGAAGCAAACGGCAAAGTAAAATTCATAAGCGGAGCGACGGCCGAAACCGAGGCCTTCGCGGACAGCAATCTGCGGGTGATGTCGTTCAATATACTCTCTGAAGCATATAACGACAAAACTCCGCTTGAAGGCCGTGATCTTGCCGTTGCCAAAACCGTTATGACCTATCTTCCGGACGTTGTCGGCTTTGAAGAGACGACTGAAACCTGGCACCGCAGTCTGGATTCGCTGCTTGACGGGGATTATTCCTTCGTCGAAGACGAAATTCCCGGTGTCGGAAAAAGTATGTCAACGCTTATGTACAGAACGGATACGGTTGAGTATATTGAAAGCCGTGTCATACCGTATTCAGCGTCGTCAAATCAGATGCTCAGAAATCTGACCTGGGCGCGTTTCCGCCTCAAGGAATCGAAGGAGGAATTCATCGTCACCTGCACTCACTGGGATATAAACACAAATGCGGAAAACCGGCTTATTCAGGTCAAAGAAAACGGCGAATGGCTGAACGAGCTGATTGCGAAATACGGGCTGCCCATTTTCTGCTGCGGGGATTACAACAGAAACGAAACGACGGAAGAATTTCTCGGTTTTCTTTCGGCAACAGGGCTCTCGGATTCCATACTTGAAGCGAGAAAGACTGATTTCGGAGCGAAAGTCTATTCAGATACGAGCGGATGTATTGACCATATTGTCTTCAGCAGCAATGCAAAGCTGAGGTATTACACAAAGCTGAAGAATTCCGAATGCCTGAAGGCTTCCGACCACTATCCGGTATATTCGGATTTCCTGATTGAAAACACGAAAAAGAGCGGCGATGCGGCGAAAAAGCCGCAAAGCTACGTCACTGAAGATATAAACACGCACGCAGTGCTTGCCATGGCGGGAGACGGCAGTGCCGAAACCCCGTATCTCATTGAAAACCCCGAAAATCTGTATTATCTGTCGGAGGCCGTAAATTCAGGCGTTTCATTCGCCGCCCAATATATAAAGTTCAGCGCGGATATCGCACTTGATGGTTCGGAATGGGTTCCGATAGGTTATTCCGGCTATCCCTTCAGCGGAAATCTTGACGGCGATTTTCACACCGTGTCGGGTATTAAAATCACGAAAAACCGTCAGTATAACAGATTCTTCGGCCTTGCCGCCTCATATAAAACAAGCTGCACGGTAAAAAGCCTGACAGTTAAAGGCGAAATCAACGTAAATAACGCCGCAAGCGGGACCTATACCGGCGGCTTTGCGGGCTTTCTCGGTTTTCCTGAAATCTCTTCACTGAAGAAGACTTATGCTGTCGGAATAATCAACGATATAAAAATCACCGTAAGCGGTTCCGCTTCGCTTCGCGTCGGCGGAGTATTCGGATACGCTGCTCATTCAGAAACTGAAGGCTGCCAAAACCGTGCGGACCTGACCGTTACGAACTCCGCGTACACTCTCGTTGCGGGAATTGCGGCTCAGAGCATTGAAACCGTATTCAAAGAGGCAGTCAATGCCGGGAATCTTTCCGTATCAGCCGGCGGAACGAGTACGGCAACGACTGCCGGAATATGTGCCGTATGTACGTATTCCTCACTCGGCAGGTCGCTTTTCTCGCTTTGCGAAAACCGCGGCAATATTGTCTGCCTGGCCAAAGGCAATTCAGCCTACGCCGCGGGAATTCTCGGTTCGGCCTCCTCTTCGGGCGACAGCGTCAACGTGCTGGTTGAAAAATGTGTCAACTATGCCTGCAGGATAAGGGCGGAGGCAAATGCACCGAAGCTCGGATATGCCGCCGGAATCGTTGCATACTGTTCGGTAAAGGATTTCACGGTTGAGGGCTGTGTCAATATGTCGTCGGATATTACCGGAATTGCCGGGACCAATACCAGAAGCGGAGGAATTTTCAGCGTATTCAATCTTCCGTCAGCCGAAAGCGCAATCGTCTGCCGCAACTGTCTCAGCGTTATGAACATATATGCCTATAACAAGAACCTCGTCGAAAAGTGCAAGTCAAACGCGTCGCTGTCCGACTGCGAAGCCGCAATCGCCGGGTTCAGATAAGCCGACACCGCATTTCCGCATTTTTTGCTTGCAAAAATGACGGAAATGCGGTATTATATATAAGTTATATATTATATTATTAATTATGTCTTCGCGTCAGACGACCGGACAAGCCGACGAAAGGACCTGTCACAATGAAAAATAAGCACCGCTTCCTTTTAACCCTTTTGTGTATTTGCCTGATACTGCCACTGATTCCCGTTTCTACGGCTGCAAAGACCGAAATCACAGAAAACCTCTTTGATTTCAACACCTCATATTGCGGCTATTACGACGCAAAAGGAGCCAAATATTACAGCCATATCTATCAGACCTCAGCTCCGATTTCCGTAAACGAGGGTGACGTTATCACGATGTCCCCCGTATATAACAGCCAGGTTATGTATCTTATGACGCTGGACAAGAACGGGGAAATGATTGAGCGAGTAACTTCGGTCGTAAAGCTTGAGAACGTTGCGGATTTCGAGGATCTGACGCACATCCGCAGCTATACGGTTCCCGCCGGAGTGTCGTACATCCGGGTTACCTGCTATGCTCTTGAATTCAATACCTTTGTCGTTACGAAGAACAATGTTTTCGACGTTGCTGCCTACAACGCTTATATTGCATCGATAAACAACACGGCATACAGTGAATTCCGTATGGCTGACAAGTCAGCCTTCAGCAAGTACAAGCTTCTGTGGTGCGGCGACTCAGTCGGAGCAGGTTCGTATGAATGGTATTATGAAGGTGCTGCCAATGGGGGGCTTACATCAAAGAACAAATCGACCAATACACCTTCCTGGGCGGGAAGAATGAAGACCGTTCTCGGCCTGTCATCATATACGAACCCATCGCACGGCGGTGCAACTTATTCAACGAAATATCCGTATGGACTGAATATTCCCCAGCAGGTTGAACAGTATGCCAAAGGCGGACAATACGATATTATCGTAATTGAAGGCGGAACAGTTGACTGCGGAGGTTATGGAAGCATCGTAGTACCGCTTGGATATCTTTCAGACGGATATGAGCTTGAACAGTTTGCCGGTGCAAACACCTTTATCGGAGGAATTGAGAGAGCCTTCTACTATGCAACGACACTTTCACCTGAATCAATTATCGTTTGCGTAATTCCGTACTCCTGCCCCGCAAGCAAGAATTTCAACAACGGCTGGGAAAGACTTTATCAGTACATTCCCTACGTCTGTGAAAAGTGGGGTATTCCCTGCGTAAACCTTTATAAAAACGAAACAGTTAATTATTACTTTGATTATGACCGTTCATATGGCGGTCTGTATTACTACGACGACCTTCATTGCTCGCCTCTCGGATATACAGCTTCGTCTCTGGAAATTGCAATGAAGATTTTCAGTTGCGGCAAATACAGCGAACAGACGAAGCATATGCCCGAAGAAATTCCTTATCTGATTACGAAGGAGGCAACGGAAGAGCCTCAGTTCCAAAGGAAGTACATCGTATGTGAAGATAATTTGTTTGATTCAGCCAAGAAGACGAAGGAGCAGCGCAAACCCTCAAGCGGAAACACGATTGAATACGTGGTCAGCGATTATATTGCAGTAAACCCCGGCGACGTCGTTTATTTCGGTCCCTGCAGTCCGTACGAAGTAAAGCAGCTTGAAGGCTTTGATGCGGCAAAGAAAGGTGTGACAGGGGGCATCACAAGCAATAATCTGGTTGCTTTCGGATATCTTAACAATAGCTTTATCTTTTACACTTATACCGTGCCTGAAAACGTTTCATTTGTGAAGTGCTCGTTCCAGTCTTCAAAGGCCCCGATGATAACAATCAATCAGCCCTTCGATATGACGTTCTACACAAATGCACTTGCTGCTACGAACAGAGGCGAGACCGTTGATTTCCCGCTTACCGTAGCCCCCGTTACGACAGCCGAGGTTATTACGGAAGCCGAGCCCATAATAACCGAGCCGGAGTCTTTTACGGCCGCAACTGAAAGCACTGAGCCGGAAGTCACGTCAGATGACAGTGAATCAACAGGCTGCAAAGCCTCTCTGTCGGCAGCACTGGTATTTACCGCCTGTGCCGCGGCATACGTGCTTCGTCGGAAGCATTGATATTGATATATAAAAAATCCCGCCGGGTGCAAATTAAAATTGCACCCGGCGGATATTTTTAACCGTAAATCAGTACGGCTCCCACTCGTTGAAAGCGTCGATTGATTTCTGAATTGATTCTTTCTTTTTAGCCCAGGAAGAGCCGATGGAGCCTGAACTGTAGGCATCGTTCAGAACGCCTGCAAGGCCAACGCCCATAACCTCTGAGAACTCAGAGTACGTTGTGTCTCTTACGATATCGATAACCTTGCCGGCTTCGGCTTCGTAAGCGCGCTTTGTCTTGATGGTGATTTCGTAATAATCGGGAATAACGGTCTGTGAAGAAACATATGACCAATAATCCATTACTCTTCCGAGTCTCGTCAGGTCAATGGTTGAGGAGTTCGGAATTGCCCATATGAGAGAATAGGGGTCATCCTTGTGAATATAATTTTCCTGGTCTGAATTGTACTTCGGGTTGGGAGCAACGCCGTATTCATCCTTCATATCGACGAAGATGTAGGCGCTGGACAGATTTGTCTGCGTAAACAGGAAGTGTCCGGCAGCGAAGAGCTTACGACCTGCCTGGAACATATGGATACTGCCGGCGCTTTCTCCGAGAGTGTCAAGAACTTGGGCCAGTGAGAAGTCCATTACGCAGTACATATCGCTGAACGTTGTTTTGAGCTTTGAGAACAGTGTGCTGATTTTGTCTGCCTGCTCATCTATCGTGATTACAATTTCACCGTCTCTGCTTTCGGTAAGAGTAATTCCGCAGCCGGCTGCCATATGAGCGAAGACGCCGTTTGATTCTCCCGTTTCAAGCAGGAGTCCATATTCTCCGAGACCCGAGAAACCGTTGTCCGTGGATACTCCCTTAACCATAGTGAGAAAGTGTTCGACGTCCCACTTGTTTTCTTTCATAAGGTCGTAAGGATTGTCAAGATGATAATCCGCAACAATGCGCTTGTTCCAGTAGAAGAAGCGTGCACCGCAGAATCTGTATACGGAAACGTCGTTCGAAGCAAGGTAGCTGTAGCCGGATATTTCGAAGTCCTTGAGAGACTTTTCACTCCACCAGGGAGTTGTGTAGTCAACTTCAAGGTTTTCAAAGGGCTGAAGTTCACCTATTGTAACACGTCTTCCGATATTGTTTTTGATATCGAGAATGATGTCAACGTCAAGAGCTCCGCCCTGAAGCTGAACGCTGAATGAATTGATTGAAAAAGCGTTTCTGACCTCAAGGTCAATGTTAAAAAAGTCTTCAAGCTGTGAATTTCTCTTGAAAACGGCCTGAGACATAAGGTCGGATATGTCTTCCGTGAAGTTTTCAATGTAGAGGCTGGCGTATGAGGAAGCGTCGTAGCTGTGCTGCCATACGACGAATTTGCTTCCCTGGTAATCAACCTTCTGGAACAGCTCGGCTGTGGTTTCTTCTGCGGGACCGGCAATTGCCTGCGTATCCTCGCTTACAGGGGTCGCAGCGGCTGTGGTATCGGACGTTGTAACAGGCTTGTCAGTGTTGCCGCAGGAGGAAAAGCACAAGGCTGATACGATTGTGATCAGTGCCAGAAGAAGCGCTGAAATGCGGTAATGCATAATGTTTTTTCTGTTTCTCATGGTTTTTCCTTTCATCTTTTTTTTATCAGTACGGCTCCCACTCATTGTAAGCAGCAATGGCGGTTTCCATAGCTTCTTTCTTGGAAGCCCAGGCGGAAGCGATTGAGCCTCTGCCGTAAGCATCGTTGAGAACTCCGCTCAGACCGATACTCATGGCTTCACCGATTTCGGATACGGTTGTGGCCTTTACGATATCGATAACCCTACCGGCCTCAGATTCGTAAGCGCGCTTTGTCTTGATGGTGATTTCATAGTAATCGGGGATAACGGTCTGGCTGGAAGCGTATGCCCAGTAATCCAGAATTCTTCCGAGTCTTGTCAGGTCAATATTTCCGTCGTTCGGAATTGCAAAGATAAGGGAGTTGCAGTCGTCCTTGTGGATATAATCTTCCTGGTCGGAATTATACTTGGGGTTGGGAGCGACACCGTACTCGTCTTTCATTTCAATGAACTGATTCGAGCAGGCAATGTTGGTCTGAGTAAAGAGGAAATGACCGCCGGCAAAGAGCTTTCTGCCCCAGTTGTACATATTTGAGCTGCCTGCACCTTCGCCCTGGGTATCAAGAGCCTGGGCCATTGAGAAATCAAGGACACAGTACATATTGTTGAAGGTTGACTTCAGTTTTGAGAACAGAGTATCAATCTTTTCCATCTGTTCACCGAGAATGATGGTGATTTCATCGTCCCGGGTTTCGGTAAGTCTGATTCCGCAACCGGTTGCCAGATGAGCGAATACTCCGTTTCCGCCGCCTGTTTCAAGCAGCAGACCGTACTCGCCGAGAGCGGTGAAGCCGTTATCCGTTGAAACACCCTGCACCATCTGCAGGAAATGCTCAATATCCCATTTGTCCGCTTTCATAAGGTCATAGGGACTTTCGAGGTTGTGGTCCTGCTGAATGCGCTTGTTCCAGTAGAAGAAACGGGCAGCGCTGAATCTGTAAATCGTAACGTCATTGGATACGAGATAGTGATTTCCTGCAACTTCAAAGTCCTCAAGAGACTTTTCATGCCACCACTCTCTTGAAAAGTCAACGTCGAGATTATCGAAGGGCTGAAGCTCGCCGGTGATGATTCTGGGTGTAAGGGAGCTCTTCGTTGAGAGAATCAGATCGAAATCAATTTCACCGCCCTGCAGCTGGATGCTGTACTTATCTACTGTGAAGCCGTTTCTGACTTCAAGGTCGATGTTGTAAAAGTCTTCGAGCATGGAATTTCTCTTGAAAACTGCCTGTGACATAAGGTCAGAGATGTCATCTGTGAAGTTTTCAACGTAAAGGCTGGCATATGAAGATGCATTGTAGTCACGCTGCCAGAGAATGAATTTGGCACCCTTGTAGTCGGTTTTTTCGAAGAGGGCTGCTGTCGTTTCCTCTGCACCTGATTCGGGGGCCTTCGTTTCCGAAGCAACGGCTGTAGTCTGGACAGCCGGTTTTTCGGTTTCACCGCATGAGGCAAACGTGAAAAGTGCAGCAACGGTCAGCAAAGCAAGGATAAGAGATAAAACGCGTCCGGACTTTGCCATTCTGGTGTTTTTCATTATTGTTTCCTTTCAGCCGGTGCCATCCGGCGCCGGCTAATATAATTAATTTACTGAAAAAATGTATCAGTGAATCGTGCCCAAAGTTTAGACTGCAGGTCCTTTTTCGATGGAAATCATGGTCCACAGACCGATGACGCAGGAAATTTCAAGCTTGTTGCCTTCCTGCTTCCAGCTGAGGGCGTTCTGTTCTGAGGTGAGACTTACTGAATCGGCGCGGACCTGACTTACGGTCTGTCCGTCCGGAATTGTCATGGTGATTTTGACGGGCTTGTCATCATATACTTCGTTTGAGTTGTACGTGACGAGATGCAGCCAGTATTTCGTACCGTCGGCATTGCGGCGAAGAGCGGTTTCAACATTGCCTGTGACCTCCTCTTCAACACGAACGCTGTCATAACAGCCGAGAGCTTCAAGCGCTGCACAGAACGCATCGGAATATACAACTACGTCTTCGATGCTTCCGGTGACCCAGTCCTTTACTGCATAGATTCTTCCGTTACCGAGCTTGACTTCGCCGGAGCCGATTATATCACTGTATGCAGTTCCTGTCCAGGTTCTTATCAGATCCGGTGTTCTCTTGTCATAGTCGATTCCTTCGATAACGGATACGAAAGATGCGAAGTTCTGACCGAGAGTGAGAATCTGGCCTCCGTTTTCAACGTACTGACGGACAAGTTCCGCAAAATCGTCACTCATAAGGTTGAAATCGGCGAAAATAATGGTCTTATAGCGGCTGAGCTGTGAGAGCTCAGTTGTGTTTTCGGGCATAATGTAGTCGTAGGGAATACCGCGGGCTGCAAGAGCGGCAGCTGCCTTGCGGGGAGTATTCTTTTCAAAGGAGAGAAGGCCGGTTGCCTTGAGGTGGCAGTAATTCATTTCCTGCCATGAGTAAACGATGGCAACCGTGGCAGCTGACGCGCTGTCAGCGAAGGCTTCGGTATTTGCATCGATAATTTGATTGGCTTTGCTGATTTCGGGATAAAGCTTTTCAGTGCCTGTCGTGGAAACAGGCATCATAAGGCTGCCGCCTCCGATGATTGCTTCAACGTAGGCTGTCTTCCACTTGAAGAGAGGCGTGGCCTGGTCGGCAATCGAGTTGAACTGAGAAATCAGCATATCTGCCGGATTTTCAGCTTCATACTGACGGAACATATAAAGAGTTGAGCCATAGCCGGGGTTGACGGTCTGGCTGTTTCCGCCGTACTCGGTAATTGTATGTTTCAGGCCGTGCAGGGTGTAATAGCACTCAAGTGTGCCGTTGATACCGAGGTTCGGCCATGCATCGAATTCAGGATTGATAGCCTGACACTCTTTTTCGAGTGACAGAACGAAATTGATAAATATATCCGCTCTCATTTTCCAGAGAACTCTGGAAGCCTTTGTCGTATGAGTGGGAGCGGCCGTGGGGATTTCGGTTTCTTTTCCGAGATATTCAAGTGAATACGTTTTCCAGGTTTCCTGGCAGTATGTGCAGCAGCAGTTGAGGTTCAGGCCGTAGGAATAGGGGCTGCCGTCGAAGAACATACCGTCATATCCTGCTTTGCAGGATTCTATCGTATATGCGCGGACAAGGGCCTGGAATTTGGGATTGTTGATACAGGCGTAGCCGAATTTGTCGGACATTGAAAGGTTGCCCTTGAGGTTTGTCTGGCAGAGCTCGCCCCAGTTGTAACCGTAGGTTTCGTATGCCGTGCGGTTGAGAAGAACCATGGGCAGAGAAGTGACAACTTCAAGATTCTGGGCATGAGAAGCTTCAAGTCCCGCTTTTGTATATTCAAAAATTGAAGGATAGCATTTGTCGAGCAGAACGGCTCCGCCGACAGATTTTCCGTTTTCTCTGTAATAGGGGAAGACGCTGATCATATTTGCGCAAAGCTTTTCGCAGGATGATCTCTTCCACCAGGTTACAAGTCCGGTTGAATCCGTCTCACTTGCATTGTTCCAGTCGAGACAGGATCTGTATAATTTTCTGTGATACACGTTAACCACATCCTTAGGTTCGGGAGCCGGTGCTTCCGTCGTTTCATCAGCAGTCTGAACTGATGATACGGCTTCGGTATCCGTCGCTTCGGTCGAAGGGTCGTCGGTATTCTTTGTACATGATGCGGATGTGACTACGAGAGTCAGAAGTGCCGTGATTGAAAGAACCCCGGCCAGAATTGTTCTTTTTTTCATTTTAAAACCTTTTTACAGTGTGTTTTTCAGATATCGGAGCCGATAAAAAACGGAAAGATACAACGGACGGTGCTAATGATTCATTCGGAACTCATTAACACCGTCCTGATAATTCTTATTTAAACCGTGTTTTTTTCAGACGGAAGTTCAGAGAACGACTCAGTCGTTTTCTTTCTTTCTGAGAATAACAACGGCGCTGGCAACAACGGCAACAGCGGCAACGGCAATGAGGACGAAGCTTGTATCACCTGTTGAAGGAGTTGTGGGCTCGGTCTTTGCGGTTGTTTCGGGAGCAGCAGTGGTTACGGGAGCAGCAACTGTTGTTACAGGGGCAGCTGTTGTTACGGCAGCAGTTGTCTCGGGAGCGGCAGTGGTTTCGGGAGCAGCTGTTGTATCTACGTGTTCATAAGGAGTTGTGCCGGCAACGTCAGCAAAATCGATTTCCTTATCGAAAGCGGCAAATTCCATTACGTAGTTGTAAGCTGTAAGGGTGTAGGGGTCGCCTTCTCCTCTTTTTGCCTGCTTGGGAGCAAAGTCAAACTCTGAGCTGAACAGAAGAAGCAGATACTTGGCTTCGATGGGCTGAGGAAGGTTAACTTCGTAGTATCTGTATCCGTCGGCTTCAACGTACTTATTCTCTGTTACGAGACCCGAAACGGTGCAGAGGTACTTGTAGTTCATTTTGTTCATATTGATTTTGGCTTCTTCGTTATCGCTGGAGTTCATCCAGAGAATGTCGCCGTAGTAAAGTGTGAATCCGTCGGGAGCGCATCCGCCGACCTTGGAAGTGGCAGCTGGAGCGACAATCATTACGGAAGAAACCTTTGTTTTTTCAGCAGCTGTGGCACCGGTGGAGCCAAGACTGAGCAGACATACGTCGTTGAAGACGGCTTCGGCGTTAACGTCGTGACCGTCGGCTTTCTTTTCTGAGTAAGCTGTGTATCTGGTTGCAGCTTCATAGAAGCCGCATCCTCCGAGAGCCTGAGCAGCAGCGGAATTGCCGAAAGCTGTCATACCTTCGCAGGGATTAAGGCTGTCGCCGTAGCTTCCGTCGAAGATGGCATTGACGTTGACTGAGGCAGCTGCCTTTACAAAAGAGGCTGCGATTACTTTGCTTTCTTTGGCATCAATGGTGGGCTTCTTTGCAGCGGCTGATGCTGAGAAGAGTCCGACAGACATAGTCAGGACAGTTACGAGAGCGAGAACAACTGAGAGAAACTTTTTCATGTTTTACTCCTTGTATTTTGTATTTTTTACAGCATCAAATACTTGATTGCCGTACAATTCATAATGAAAACACTCAAATTTCATCCATTTACATTAATACAACATTATTATAATGAAAAGAAATAGTATTGTCAATCATTTGGAAGACAAAAAACGTGTCCTGGTTTACCCAAATGCCTGTGCAAAAGGTGAATCAGGACACGAAAGTGCTTTCTGTGCGGTTTTGTGTCAAATACGATATGGCTTTTTCAGAACGCTAAGGAAAATCGAGGTCGCGCCAGAACGAAAATGTATATTGAGGCGTTTTATACCATATTATTATATAGATGACAAAAGCACCCCGACGTAAGTCGGATGGTCTGCATATCTTCTTATTTCATATAAAGGCCGCCGTTGACGTCGATGACGTCACCGGTGACGTATGAGGACAGATCGCTTGAGAGGAAGAGAACGGCGCCGGCGATATCTTCGGGAGTTCCGAAGCGGCAGAGCGGAATGGTTTTTTCAGGGGCATCGTTCGGATCGGTAAGCCAGGATAGACCCTGGGCCATTGCGGTGAGAGTGCGGCCGGGGCAGACGCAGTTCGAGGTGATGTTGTATTTGCCGCCTGAGAGGGCAAAGCACTTTGAAACGTTGAGCACTCCTGCTTTGGCTGAGGAATAAGCGCAGGATGAAGAACGGCCGCCGCGCTCGCCTGCCATTGAAGAAATATGGACGAGCTTACCGTAATTCTGCTTTTTCATAATTTCATAGACAGCCTGAGTGCAGAAAAAGACGCTCTTTATGTCGAGAGTCTGCATTCTGTCCCAGTCCTCGATGGTGATTTCGTCGACGCGGGCAGTGCCTGTGATTCCGGCATTGTTTACCCAGATGTCGATGCGTCCCCGAATGGCTGCAAGACGGTCGATTTCGCTTTTCAGATTCGCAAAATCGGTTACGTTGAAATATTCGGCAGCAGCCTGTCCCCCGTCTGCGACGATTTTCGCAGCGGTTTTTTTCGCGTCTTCGAGATTTATGTCGGTGATGATGACAAAAGCGCCGTGGGCGGCGAGCATTTCGGCAATTCCGGCTCCGATTCCGCGGCCGGAACCCGTAACGACGGCAACCTTTCCCTCAACCAGACCCTGAGTGAATTTTTTCATTGTTGTTCTCCTTCCGGTGATATGAACCGTAGAATTCTTCGCATTCAGTTTACCATAAATAATACGCTTTGTACAGTGTTTTTTTTGTTTGCCTTGCCTGAGTGAAACGCATAAAACATGTAATTACATGAAAAACATCCGAAAACGTGACGCTTCGCAAAAATGTTTTCTTGAAAAACGTTTTTTGAGGCTTTATTATAATAATGTAGTGAACCATTCACCCGGATAAGAAAAATAAACATAAATAAGGAGTCCAAAAATGTCTGTAATGCCCGCAAAGGAAAAAGCGGTCGGAATGTACTCGAAGATGTATGAAATACGCGAGTACGAGGAGACCGTAAAGTACCTCTTTTTCGAGGGAATAATGCCCGGAACCATTCACCAGAGTGCAGGTGAGGAGGCCACCGCGGTCGGAACGATTTACGACCTTCGCCGCGATGACGTGATTTTCTCAACCCACCGTCCCGCAGGCCACGATATAGCAAAAGGAGTTTCACTCAGAGCCATGATGTGCGAAATGTTCGGCAAGGCAGAGGGCTGCTGCGCCGGAAAAGGCGGAGCCATGCACACGGGAGATTTCTCTCTCGGAGCTCCCCCCGCAAACGCCATTGTCGGCGGAAATATTCCGATTGCCGCCGGTGCCGCCCTTGCTTTCAAAATGCAGCATAAGGACAGCGTTGCCGTCTCGTTTATGGGTGACGGCGCAACGAATGAGGGCTCCTTCCACGAGGGACTGAACTTTGCCGCAACCTGGAAGCTTCCCGTTATTTATATCTGCGAAAACAATCTCTATTCCGCAAATACATCCATTCACCTGACAACTCTGCTTGAAAATCCCGCTGCCGACCGCGGCTCCGCCTACGGTATGCCCGGTTACGTCGTTGACGGACAGGACGTTCTTGCCGTTAACGAAGCTATGGAAAAGGCCGTTGTCCGCGCAAGAGCCGGGGAAGGCCCGACGATTCTCGAGCTTAAGACTTACCGCAAATACGGCCATTCGAGAAACGATGCCTGCGGTTACAGACCGAAGGACGAAGAGGCTGCCTGGTTTGCAAGAGACCCCGTGAAGTGCTTCAGAGAAAGACTGATAAACGAGGGCGTCTGCACCGACGGGGAGCTCTCTGCCATCGAAGAGAAAATCACCGCTGCCATCGAAGAAGCGGTTGAGTACGCCAAAAACGCACCGTTCCCGACGCTTGAGTCGGCGCTCGATGACGTTTACGCAGATTAAGGAGGGTAGAGTTATGGCCGTTATGTCTATTGCCGATGCTCTTAAAGCCGCAATTGCGGAAGAAATGAGAAGAGACCCGAGCGTTTTCGTGCTCGGTGAAGATGAAGACATTCCCGGCGGTATGGGCGGAGCCTTTACCGTTACGAAGGGAATAGGCGACGAATTCGGACGTATGGAAAACGTCGGCGGAACCGTAAAAGAGGGACGCTGCATTAACACTCCCATTTCCGAAATTGCCATCGCCGGTCTGTGCGTGGGTTCTGCTATGTACGGAATGAGACCCGTTGCCGATCTGCAGTACTGCGACTTTCTGTTCTGTATGATGGACCAGCTTGTAAACCAGGCTGCCAAGATGAGATATATGTCGGGCGGAAAGCTGTCCGTCCCCATGGTTATGAGATGCCCGACCGGCGCCACCAACCGCGGCGCCCAGCATGCCCAGAGCCCCGAAACCTATTTTGCCCACGTTCCCGGACTCAAGGTCGTCTGCCCCTCAACCGCTGCAGACGCCAAGGGTATGATGAAAACCGCCATCCGCGACAACAACCCCGTAATTTTCTTCGAGCATAAGCTGCTTTACGGTTCCAAGCGTAAAGAGGCAGGTGCTCTGAACCCCTCCGGCGAGGTTCCCGACGGAGATTACACGGTTCCGTTCGGCAAGGCCGCAATAAGACGCGAAGGCAAGGATATTACCGTAGTTGCGAACCTGCTTATGAGCTATAAGGCTCAGGAAGCTGCCGCGGAGCTCGAAAAAGAAGGCATTGACTGTGAAATCATCGACCCGCGCTCTCTCTTGCCCTTTGATTACGAAACCGTTGTAAATTCACTGCGCAAGACGGGGAAGCTTATGATAGTACACGAGGATACCTACAACTGCGGCTGGGGAGCTCAGCTTGCATCATATATCGCCGAAAACGAAATTTTCCTGCTTGACGCTCCGATAGTCCGCGTTGCCGCCCTCGACACCCCCGTTCCTTTCTCTCCCATACTCGAAAATTACGTCATTCCTTCAAAAGAGAGAATTATGGAAGAGGCACGCAGACTTGCCGCTTTCTGAGAGGTGAACAGATGCTGAAAAAGATAATTATGCCCGCTGCGGGACAGACCACGGACGTTGCAACCGTCACGTCGATTATGGTAAAGGTCGGTGAAAAGGTGCACAGAGGCGACATAATCATGGAAGTCGAGTCGGACAAGGCGACGCTGCCGATAGAAAGCGTTGCGTCCGGCTACGTATGCAGGATATGCGTTGAGGAGTACGAAAAAATCGACGCCGGCACGCTCCTGATGGAAATAGGGGACGAAAACGACCTCAAAGCCGCCGAAAATGCCGCCGGTGCTGACGATTCAACCTGTTCCGCCGATGCTGATAAACCGGCAGATGAAAGCTCTGACGCTGTAGCCGGTGAAGAAAAAGAAGAAACCGTTCCCGAAACGGAAACAAAGACGGAAGCCAAAACCGAAGCGGAAACAGAGAGCAAAGAAAACCCTGAAACAAAACCCGCAGAAGAAAGCGGAACGAAGCCGGCTGCGAAAACTGCAGAAACAACCGTATCACAACAGCATGAGTCCGGAACGGGTGCATACTCTGCAATGCCGGCAGCAAAAAAGGCTGCCGCAGAGCTCGGGGTTGACCTCAGCCTTGTGACCGCCTCAAACGGAAAGTTTATAAAGAAATCCGACGTAGAAGCCTTTGCGAAATCTCAGTGCAGGGGATATGAAAACGGATACCGCATACCCGGTAATTTCATTCCAACCTCGATTATGAGAGACACTCTTGCGTCAAAGCTTGAAAAATTTGCCGCGTTCACGCAGAACGCCTCTGTCGAAGTCAGCGCAGAAGCAGCTCTGCGCCTATATCGGGCAAGCAAAGCCACCCCCGGCGACCTTGTTATTCTCGCACTTTCGAGACTTTGCGACCGTTTCCCCGTAATCTGCGCAAGATATGAAAAAAACATACTGAAAAAGACGGACGGCTGCGTTTTCGGACTTGCATACACGGGACTTAACGGCATGGTAAGCGCCGCCTGCCAGCAGGTTGAAAGCAAAAAACTCGGTGAAGTCAGAGACGTGAACCGCGCAAACATAGAGCTTCTGTCAAAGGGCGATATGTCACCCTGTCTTGACTGCAGTCTGACCGTTTTTGACCTGTCTGACCGCGGCATCGATTCGCTCGTGCCGACGGTTCAGCAGCCAGAGGTCCTGAGCGTTTCAATCGGAGGCATAAAAAAGCGCCCCTGCGTAAACGAAGAAGGCACACTTTCAGTCAGAAACAGCTTCGTTCTCACCGTTGCATACGACGCAAGGGCGATTGACGCTCCCGTTGCCTGTGAACTGCTCTCGCAGCTTGCATCTCTCGTCGCCGACCCGGCACTCATGCTCTGATTCCGCGATCAAAAGCTGCGATAGTAATAATTACAAATCCTCAGAGGAAAACGTTATGAAGAAAACCCTTGTTTATATAGTCAGACACGGAGAGACCTTTCTCAATTCCGTCCACCGTTTTATCGGTTCAGGCACGGACCATCCCCTCAACGACAGGGGAAAGGCTCAGGCCGCCACTCTGCGCGGACCTATGTCTGAAAAAAAGATTGACCGAATTTATTCGAGCCCGAACCGCCGTACGCTGATGACGGCAGAGCAGATAAGAGCCGGCCGCGATATCGAAATCATCGAAGCTCCCGGTCTGCGCGAGATTTACTGCGGACAGTGGGAAGGCAAAAACCACGACGAAATCGAGGCTTTATGGCCGGGTCAGGCAGATTTATGGCAGAAGGAGCCCGAAAAGCTTCATATGGAAGACGGCGAAACCTTCCGTGAGGTCCAGGACCGCGCCATTGATGCTTTCTCGCGAATCGTAAAGGCGGAGTCCGGCAATTCCATCGCAATTGCCTCACACATGCTGACAATTCAGCTGATTATGGGCAGGCTGCTCGGAATTCCGATTCACGACGTCTGGAATCAGGTGCGTCTCGAAAACACGTCGATAACGACTATGGAAATTTATGAAAACGGCGATTTTGAAGTCACCGACTGGGCAAACGAGGACCATCTTCCCGCGGAACTCAAGAACAGCCAGGTCAAAATCGCAGGTTTCGTCACAAAGGATTTCAAGCCCAAATACGACCTGTCAAGCGTTATGGGAAAACGCCACTTCGACGGGTTCAGAATTGACTGAGGCTGAGAAATGAATTTTAAAAATCTCGAAGCGTTTATGGATTCGCTGCCCGCACTCGGTATTCCGCAGTCGGATATAACGGTCTGGCAGGACCATAAGGAGCTTTTCCGTTACGGTACGGGAATTGAGTGCCCGCCGGACCCGGACGGACTGTTTTTTTTGTACTCCTGCACGAAGGTGCTTACCTGCGCTGCGGCACTGACGCTTTTTGAAAGGGGAAAATTTCTTCTGAATACGAAAGTGTCGGATATTCTGCCGGAATTTGCCGACGTGAGGGTTATGGCGGGGGGCGGAGCTTACACGGTTCCTGCCGAAAAGCCCATACTGATGCGTGATCTGTTTATGATGACCTCGGGGATAGGCTACAACCTGACCTCCGGGGAAATCCGTGCCGTCAGGGAAGCGACGGGCGGCAGATGTCCGACGAGAGACGCAGTACGTGCTATGGCGCAGATGCCCTTTACGAATCAGCCGGGTTCGAAGTTTCTCTACGGTCTGTCTCACGACATACTTGCCGCCGCCGTTGAGGTCATGGCGGATATGCGTTTTTCGGACTACCTCAGAAAGGCCATTCTCGACCCGCTTGAAATGAGCCGTACTACCTTCAGAGCAAGCCCTGAAGTACAGGCGAAGATGGTAAAACAGTACCGCTTCAACGATAAAACCGGCGTTGCCGACCCGATGCCCCTGACGAATATGTACGTTCTCGGTTCCGAATACGATTCCGGCGGGGCGGGAGCCATTTCCTGCGTGTCTGATATGATAAAATTCTGCGACGCGATGGCAATGGGAGGCACGGGTAAAAACGGAGCCCGCATTCTGTCCCCTCTCACCGTCGACCTTATGCGCACACCCATGCTGAACGAACAGCAGCGCGCGACCTTTAACTGGGCAAATCTCTGCTCGTGCTATTCGTACGGACTCGGGGTTCGCGTTCACGTGAGCAAAGAAGGCGGAATCATTCTTCCTGACGGCGAGTTCGGGTGGGGAGGAGCAGCGGGTGCTCTGATGATAATCTGCCCCGAGCTTCATCTTTCGGCATATTACGCTCAGCACATGCTCAACAACAAAGAAGAATACGTCCACCCGCGTCTTTTCAACATTATTGCATCGTCGTTATAAAGAATCAGGGACGGCTGAATTTCAGCCGTCCCTGAATATTATTTTTTCAATACGCTGTTGTATTCGCTGAGTACCGGTGGAAGAACGGTTTTTCTCGGTGCAATATCCGGGGTTGAAAGCCGCGAGAGCATCAGCTGCGCCGCCGCAGCACCCATATTGAGAGGGTCCCTGCCGAAACAGGTAAAATCTATGGGGTAGGGCATATAGGATTTGCTGTAGTCGTCGCTGATAATGACGCTGAGCTGCTCGGGAATGCGGATTCCTTCACCGCGAAGGCCTGTGACGGCACCCGCCGCCATAAGTCCCGTGGTTGAAAACAGGGCCGTCGGCCGCAGTGCTTCGTCAATTGACTTGTAAAGTGCGGCATATTTTGCCCCGGCTTCCCAGGTTCTGTCACCGTAATAGAGAAATTTCGTTCCGTCAAGACCGTGGCTTTTCATTGCATCAAGAAAGCCCCGGGTTCTGTCGCGGCAGGTAACCGAGGTATCGGGACCTGCAAGATGGCCGATGCTTCTGTGCCCGCGGCCGATGAGATATTCGGCGGCGAGATATCCGCAGCGGTAGTTGTCAATCATTACGACGTCGCAGTCGATTCCTCCGAGATAGCGGTTGAGAAGAACGACGGGCTTTTTCGTTTTTTTAAGCCGTGATATGAGAGCAGGAGTTTCAATGGCGTTGAGCAGAAAGATTCCCGACATGCCGTTGCGCTCGGCATAGGCTATCGCATCGCACTCCGCATCGGACGAGTAGTCGGTAAGGGAGATGAGAGTCCTGAAATTTTCTTTTTCGAGCTCCGTCCTCAGGCCGTCGATAAAGCCGAGAACGATTGGGTTCGTAAGCTTTGCGGCCACGATTAGAAAGGTTTTGCCGCCTCTCACCTCTGCGGAGCTGCGTCTTTCGCGCGATAGTCCGTCGCCGGCAGCCCCGGTTACGCGTTCGCGGGTTCCGGGAAGCACGTGGGCGTCACCGCGCAGTGCCCGCGAAACGGTTGCAGTCGAAAGACCGAGCTCGTCGGCAAGCTCTTTTACCGTTTTTGTCATTTCAGGCTCCTTGCATATCCGAGCGTCTGCTGCAGGGCGTTCGCTTTCGGAATTCCGGCAAGGTGAAGCTTGTGGGCGTAGGCGAGTATTGCTTTGAAATTTCCGTCGGGTTTCAGCCCTGCTTTTATGAGATCGTCGCCGGTGACTGCGGGTCTTGACATAAGCTCGTTGTAGATTTCAAGTCTTGCCCACAGATAGGGTTCGGCGTCGAAATAATCGCGGTCGAATTTCATCCCGAGACTGTCCGCGGTTGCAAGAAGGATGAGGTCGTGCGGACACAGGGCTTTGTCGAAGAGCCTGTTCGTTGCCTTTTCTGATGAGTTCCGGAAGGCAAGCGTGTTCGGCTGCATATGCAGCTCGAGCATATTGTCTACGTATTTAACGACCGATTTTTCTGAGGTTAAGCGGCGCAGAAATTTTTCCGCGTGGGCTTTTCCCTTGAGTTCATGGCCTATCGAGTGTATGGCGCCGTCGACGACCGCCGTGGTTTCGGGCTTTCCGAAATCGTGGCAGAGGGCACTCAGCATAAAGAAATACGCTTGCTTTGCCCGGCCGTGCAGAGCCGCCGCACTGTCAAGAACCATCATCGTGTGGGTCCAGACGTCTCCCTCGGCGTGATATACGGGGTTCTGTTCAACTCCCGAAAGAGCTTCAACTTCGGGAAACCAATAAGAAAGCTGATTTATGCTTTTCAGAAATTCAAAGAAGACAGAGGGCTTATCTGACTGAAGCAGGGCTTTTTTGAGCTCCCCCTCTATTCTTTCGCATGAAAGAGTGTCGAGTGAAATGTGACGGCACAGCTCTGCAGTTTCCGGAGCAACGGAAAAATCAAAGCGGGCGGCAAACTGGGCGGCGCGCAGGACTCTCAGCGGGTCTTCCGGAAAGCTTTTGTCGTTGCAGTGACGCAATATCCCGGCTTTTAAGTCTTCAAGTCCGCTGAAGCAGTCCGTGATTTCTCCGGTGAGAACGTCCTCCATCAGGGCGTTAATTGTGAAATCGCGGCGTGAAGCTGCCTTTTCGGGGCCGATATACGGGTCGACAAAGGTTTCGAAGTCCCTGTGCCCGCGTCCGGTTGCTTTCTCTGTCCTCGGCATGGCGACGTCAATATTGTAAGAGCGCAGGGAATAGATACCGAAGGATTCACCGACCGTTACGACGTTTGCAAGACCGGAAAGAAGCTCTTTGAGCTTTTCCGGAGCTATTCCGTGCACCTCGACGTCGATGTCGGCGGCCTCTTTTATTCTGCCCATTATTCGGTCGCGGACGAATCCGCCGACGTAATAGGCTTTTCCCCCGGCTGCCTTTACCGCTTCCGCGATGCGCCGGGACATTTCAATATTTTCAGTATAAGTTTTCATCGGACTGTCCTATATTTATAGTGCAATAATAATAACATATTACTGTGTAAAAATCAAGTTTAAAAAATCCCGGTTTTTGCAGCACTTAAACCCGTCGGCAATTGACAAAGAGAGAAAAAATGGTATAATATACGGGCAAATTGTATGAAAAAGGATATGAAAATGGGAATTTTATCTGAACTTGAACCGCGCAGGGTTTTTGAATTTTTCGAGCTCTGCTCCTCGGTCCCTCACGGGTCAGGAAACACGAAGCAGGTCAGCGATATCTGCGTGAACTGGGCGCGCAGCCGCGGTCTTGACGTGACGCAGGATACGTATAATAACGTAATAATCCGTAAGCCCGCCTCAAAGGGCTATGAAAATGCTCCGACTGTCATTCTTCAGGGCCATCTCGATATGGTCTGCGCGAAATATCCGGAAGACGACCTGGATATGTCGAAAGAGCCGATAAAGCTTATGACGGACGGCGAATTCGTATGGGCGGACAGAACCTCCCTCGGAGGCGACGATATGATTGCCGTTGCCACGGCTATGGCAATTCTCGATGACGACAAGCTCGAACATCCCGCACTCGAGGCCGTCTTTACGACGGACGAGGAAACGGGACTTAACGGTGCCTGGGGCATCGATCCGTCTGAACTCAAGGGAAGACTTATGCTCAATATGGATTCCGAGGATGAAGGAGTTTTCACTTCAGGCTGTGCGGGCGGAGTCCGTTCTCTTGCGACCCTTCCGCTTGCGATTGAAAGACGTCTTTCGGGGGTTGCGTTTTATAATCTGTCAGTCGCGGGCCTTATCGGTGGGCACTCCGGGGCTGAAATTCAGTGTGAGAGAGGAAACTCGAACCTTCTCTGTGCAAGAATCGTCCGCGAAGTGGCCAAGCGTATGCCTGTTTTCATTAACTCGATAAGAGGCGGAATCTTTGATAACGTCATTCCATCGAAGACCGTTGCCGTGTTTGCCGTTCCGGAAGGGAAGACCGCAGAAGCCGAAAGCGTTATGACGTCGGCCGCTGTCGATATAAAGAACGAGCTTGCAGCTCAGGACCACGGATTCTGTGCCGTGTTTGAAAAGTGCGGATGTCCCGGGAAGGTTAACACTGCCGTCGATTCAAAGAAGGTTCTCAATCTGCTTTTCTCAATGCCGAACGGTGTTCAGGGAATGAGCCGCAGCCTTGAAAATCTCGTTGAAACCTCGCTGAGTATGGGCATTCTCGACATCTGCCCCGGCAAAATGATGTTCAAGAGTTCAATCCGCTCATCGGTGCAGTCGAGAAAAGAGTGGATGGCCGACAGGGTGAAAACACTGGTTGAAACCTTCGGCGGAACCGTCGATTTTGCAAACGAATATCCGGCCTGGCAGTATCAGCCGCAGTCCGACCTGCGCGATACCGCCTGCCGCGTCTATAAAAATCTGTACGGAAGAGACGCACAGGTTCTTGCGATTCATGCAGGACTTGAATGCGGAATATTCGCGTCAAAGCTTGAAGGACTTGACTGCATTGCCTTCGGTCCGAATATGCGCGACATCCATTCGGTAAACGAGAAGCTTGAAGTTGCGTCTGTTGAGAGATTTTACAGACTCGTCTGTGCGATATTGAAGGAACTGAATTGATACAGGAGGTTTTTCGCAATAAAATCAGCAAATCTGCATATTATTTGTATTGTAAATCGGAAAATAATATGATATAATGTTTCCGTTCTTCAAACATAAAAAAAAGGAGAAAATCGAAATGAAGAAAATACTCGCTCTTGTCCTGGCTGCTATCTGCTGCCTTGGACTTGCTGCCTGCGGTGAAACAGAAACTCCCGCAACAACTACCGCTGCTCCTTCTGTCACAGAAGCTCTCGCTGCCGAAACAACAGCTGCTCCTGCAGAAGACACAACCGCTGCCCCCGTTGTAACAACCGAAGCTCCCGTAACAACAGAGGCTCCCGTTGAAACGACAGCTGCCGCTGCAGTATCTGCAGAGGAAGCCATCTGCCAGGTAGGCTCCACCTACTTCAAGACCCTTACCGAGGCCTTCGACGCCACAAAGGACGGCGATACCATCAAGATTACAAAGGATTTTGAAACTGACGAAGCCGTATTCTCACTTGCCACCGGCAAGATCACACTCGACGGTCAGGATCACAAGATCAAGGCCAACATCGCTCTTATGGGCTTTATCAACGTTGACGGTTTTGAACTGACAGTCAAGAACCTCAAGATTGACTACACCGAAGCCACAATGTCCGTCGGTAACGGTACACTCGGCGATGCTGCATTCTCAGTTGACAATGCAGGTATCCTTACTCTCGAAAACGTCGACATCGTTTCCTTCTGGGGTGACGGTGTCAACGTCAATGCCGGTGCGGAATGCATCATCAAGTCCGGTAACTACACAATCGATCCCACAAACGATGCTCTTCAGAGCAATCTTTTCTGCATCAACAACACCGCAAAGTTTACGGTTGAAGGCGGAAACTTCTCACGTATGGGCACAGGTTCCAACAAGAGAGCTCTTATGAGAATCAACTCCAACGGTGCTGTCGTAACAATTAACGGCGGTACATGGCAGGCTTCCATCGGCCGTCTGTATTACTGGAACGGCAACGGAAACTCCTTCGACGATGAAACCGGCAACAACAGAAAGCTCATTGTCAACGACGGTACGTTCATCTTCGGTGTTGACGACCCCACAAAGGTTGCTTCCTTCGATCCTATGATCAACAGCACC
>DCGL01000050.1:10418-13892 GCA_002314565.1 Clostridiales bacterium UBA1779 | reverse complement strand
GGCTGCCGGCGGCGACGTTGTCATCAACGGCGGTATGTTTGAAGTTAAGGCCGGCTGCGCCATTGATTTCATCAGCAACAAGAAGGCCAAGAACAGAATCGTCATCAACGGCGGTACGTTTGAAAACAACGGAACCGGCACATTTATGTCCGCTACAGTTGCCACCAAGTCCGAAGAGAAGGACGGCGTCACAACCGTAACTCCCGGCTCATACCTGACAATCAAGGGCGGTACATTCACCAACCTCGGCACCGGTGCCTTCATCGATGCTGCATCTCTTGCCGAGCAGTTCACCATCGAAGGCGGTACATTCACCACAACAGGTGCTGAAGAAGCTGCCAACGTAAAGAAGTTCTTCACATCCGCATCAACTGCCACAGTAAAATAATTCTGCTGCTGAATAGCAGGGTCCCGCGAATTTTTTTCGCGGGACCCGTTTTTTCTTGACTTTTTCATCGTTTTGTATTATTATTTGATGCATACAAATATGAACCCAAAGATAGGAAAACTGAAAAATGAAGAAAAAACGGGTCCTTTTATCACTGCTTCTTGTACTGACAACGCTTCTTTCAGCGCTGCTGCCTTCATGTTCGGGCAATACGGCAGTTGATACCGAAGAGCAGAACGCGACGTCGGCAATTGAAGAGGTTTCAACTGCAGAAGAAAAGCAGCTTTTAATTATCAGCGAAGGCAAATGCCATTATGCAATAGTCCGTCCGGATGAACTGAAGAGTGATAATCCTGCTGTTGTTGCCGCCACCGAAATCAGGGCATTGCTTTCAAAAAAATGCACTGAATCCGTTACAATTAAGAACGACTTTCTTATGCCCGGGGAATCTCATGACCCCGAGGCTTATGAGATTTTATTCGGTGAAACGAATTACGACGAGTCAAAGTCTCTGACGGATGCTCTGAATCCCGGTGAATATATCATCAAAGCTGTCGGAAACAAGATTATCGTATGCGGAAATACCGATACCGCCATGGAAAATGCCCTCGATGAATTCAAGGCGCTGCTGAAGGCGGGAACTTCCGATGACGGAACGATTAAGCTGAACAGAAGCGATCTTGACGTTCATAAGTCCGAGGTCAGACTCGTCAAGTCCCTGCCCGCAATCGACAACGTCGAGTTCGAGTCGTTTTACACCTCAAACAAGGACTGCGACGAAGCGATTTACAAGAAGGCAACGCGCGAAGCTTTTGATGCCTACGTAAAGAAGCTCCGGGATGCAGGTTATAAGCAGTATGCCGCAAACGAAATGAACGGCAACGCCTTTGCCACTCTTTACACAGAAAAAACGACCGTCAACGTGGGATTCTATGTCGGAGAAAAGAAAATCCGGATAATCGCCGAGCCGTATTCAGAAGAAACTCTGTACGGTGCCGAACCGGAAGGCGGATTTAAGCAGGTGACAACTCCCCTGCTTACTATGCTCGGCCTTATGTATCAGGGCAATGACGGTTCAAATGTAAATACCGGAGCCTGCTTCGTTATGCGTCTTTCCGACGGCCGTTTCATAGTGACGGACGGAGGTCACAACCGCTCAATTGATATGAAGAATATCTGCGACCTTGTCATAGAGCAGTCCAAAGACTATATCAAGGAGGGCGAGAAGCCCGTAATTGCCGCCTGGGTAATCACACATCCCCACACTGACCACTGGGGTCCGCTTAAGAATCACGGCAATATGCTCAACACCATGGGTATCAAGCTTGAGTGCATTATTTTCAATGAAATGTCTCAGGCTGAATACGACAAAGCCTACGTTCAGGAAAAATGGAGCGTGGCAGTCAACGGCCTTGACAGGGTAGCCGCAGTTCTGAATTGTCCTATTATCGTCCCGCATGTCGGTCAGGTTTACCACTACGGCGGTGTAACGATGGAAATTCTCTTTACCATCGAATCCCTCGGCCCCGCTGTCCCGAACGACGCAAACCATATTTCACTGATTCAGAAATATACGATAACAGACCCCGTCAGCGGCGAAAAAACCGTGTTTATGGCAAACGGCGACGCAACCGGTGCCGCCTTCCGTCAGGTTGCCCTGAACTTCGGCGATTATCTGCTCTGCGACATCGCCCAGATTTCCCACCACGGAGCCTCAACCAAGGGCGATAACCCCGGAACCATTATGGCATACAAAAAGATGCTTCCGAAGACGGTACTCTGGACCTCAGGTGACGGTGCCTACACCGCCTACGCCGCCAACGACTACAATGCTGCCATGGTCAGCGCCGCCGTTAACGTAAATTTCAAAGAAGTATACGTCTCTTCCTCAAGCGGCAAACGCACCATCCTCACCTTCCCGTACCGCGTCGGTACCGCGACGGTGATCGACTGATAAACAAAGCCGGAGAAAACGTCACCGACGCTTCCTCCGGTTTTTTATTGCTGCGACGAAAACCGCTTTGCGAAAACAGCATCCGGATACGAGTCCGGATGCTGTTTTAAGTTCCTTATTTTCTGCAGGCTTCGATGAAGGCTGCGAATATTTTGTCTGAATCGTCGTTGACGCCGTAGAACAGCTCAGGGTGCCACTGGACGCCGATGATGAAGCGGCCGGTTTTGTCGGCCGGTTCGATTGCCTCGACGTAGCCGTCCTCGGATACTGCTGATGCGACAAAGCCGGGGGCAACGTCCTTTACTGCCTGATGGTGGAAGGAGTTCACCATCGTTGATTCTTTGCCGATAATCTCACGGAGTCTGGTGCCGGGAGTCAGTCTGTCGCAGAAAGCAGTGACTTTACCGGAGTCCTCCTGCCTGTGCCCCTTGATATCCTGGTGCAGAGTGCCGCCGAAGCCGACGTTTATGCTCTGGACACCGCGGCAGATGCCGAGTATGGGAAGGTCGGAATTCTTCAGCTTGTCGAGCAGCGTCAGTTCGAAAGCGTCTCTTGCTTCGCTGACGGCAACTCCTTCGCCTGTGATTTCCTCACCGTATCTTGCGGGGTTCACGTCGCAGCCTCCCGAGAACAGGAAGCCGTCGAAGACTTCGTCGCCGAAGAAGGTTTCTGCCCCTTCTCCTTCATTGGTGAAGGGAAGAAATACGGGTATTCCTCCTGCTTTGTAAATTGCGTTGAAATAGGAACGGTTTGCGAGCATTTTGCTCTTTTCGTCGTTCATTGAACAGGCGATGCCGATTATGGGACGATTGTTTTTCATGTTAATACAGCCTTTTGAGTTTTAATTCAGTCGATTTTCAGTATTTTTTTCCCGATTTCAATAAGTCTGATTATTACAAAGCTCATTGCGGCGTTGAAGGCGAGCTCAACAACAAAGTTCAGACCGATAAAATACAGAATTGCGTAGGCGGCAACGGAACCGGCAAAGCCCTCCTGCTGTTCGATAAGTCCGCCGAAGAAAACGAGACATCCGAGAAAGAACACACCGGTGTTGAGTATCGGGCAAAGAACCGATGCGGTAATGCCGGCGGGAATGCGGCGGGCGGCTTTTCCGCCCTCGATTAGTTTGTAT